>DXYG01000022.1 GCA_019415925.1 Clostridiales bacterium | reverse complement strand
AAGGCTTGACCGAAATTTTTAATTTTTTTTGCGAGTCAACTCACCGCTAAATTTTAGTTTTTAATACCTGTATAGATTATATTTTATTTTTGGTTATATTGCAATATTTTAAGCATTTTTTGTAAGATATTATTTTTGCAAAGCAAAAGCTGTTCCGACAACACGACTTAACGTCTGTCGGAACAGCTTATTATAATATATCAATATGTTTTCTTCCTGTAGTTTAGCTGAAAATTCCTGTTGAAAGGTAGCGTTCGCCTGTATCAGGAAAAATTGCAACAATTGTTTTACCTGCATTTTCGGGGCGCTGTGCAAGCTGTAATGCAGCCCAGAGCGACGCACCCGAGGAAATTCCCACTAAAATTCCCTCTGTCTTTGCAATCGAATTTGCAGTTTCAAATGCCGCCTCGTTGGGTACCTTTACAATTTCATCATAAATCTGTGTATCAAGTGTTTCGGGCACAAAGCCTGCGCCGATACCCTGAATTTTATGCGGTCCGCCGTGACCTTCCGAGAGTACGGGAGAGGTTTCGGGCTCTACTGCAACAACCTTTACGTCGGGATTCTGCGACTTAAGATACTTGCCCGTGCCGCTCAATGTGCCGCCTGTGCCGACGCCTGCTACAAAAATGTCAACCTTGCCGTCCGTATCCTCCCAGATTTCGGGACCTGTTGTCTTGAAATGCGTTTCGGGGTTTGCAGGGTTTACAAACTGACCGAGAATAACTGCGCCGTCAATCTCATTTTTCAGCTCGTCAGCCTTTGCAATTGCACCGCTCATTCCCTTGCTTCCGTCTGTGAGTACGATTTCTGCGCCGTATGCTTTGAGCAGATTTCTTCTTTCAATGCTCATCGTTTCGGGCATTGTAAGAATTGTTCTGTAGCCCTTTGCGGTTGCAACCGATGCAAGACCGATTCCCGTATTGCCCGAGGTAGGCTCGATAATCGTTGCGCCCTCTTTGAGGATTCCCTTTGCCTCTGCATCCTCAATCATTGCCTTTGCGATTCTGTCCTTAACGCTTCCTGCCGGGTTGAAATACTCAAGCTTTGCAACAACCGTTGCATTGAGTGAATTTTTCTTTTCTATATTTTTAAGCTCAATAAGAGGTGTTTTTCCGATAAGTTCCGTAACGCTGCTGTATACTTTTGACATAACTATCAATCCTTTCTGAATTATAAATCAAATTGCATCGAATGCTTCCTGAAGGTCATAAATAATATCGTCGATATTCTCTGTGCCGATAGAAAGTCTGATTGTGTTCGGTTTGATTCCCTGCTCTGCAAGCTCTGATTCGTTAAGCTGTGAGTGAGTAGTTGATGCAGGGTGAATTGCAAGCGATTTTACGTCTGCTACGTTTGCAAGGAGTGAGAACACCTGAAGGTGGTCGATAAACTTCTTTGCTTCCTCTGCTCCGCCCTTGATTTCAAAGGTGAAGATTGAGCCTGCGCCTTTCTTGAAATACTTTTTGTAGAGGTCATTATATTTGCTGTCGGGAAGTGACGGGTGGTTAACGCTTTCCACCTTCGGGTTTGACTTTAAGAAGTCAACAACCTTGAGTGCGTTTTCAACGTGACGTTCAACTCTTAAAGACAGAGTTTCGAGTCCCTGTAAGAAGATAAATGCGTGGAAAGGAGAAAGAGTTGCGCCTGTGTCACGAAGTAAAATTGCACGAATGTATGTTACAAATGCCGCACCGGGAGCCGCATCTGTGAACACTGCGCCGTGATAAGAGGGATTAGGTTCAGCAAACTGCGGGAACTTGCCCGAAGCCTTCCAGTCAAACTTTCCGCTTTCAACGATTACGCCGCCGATTGCAGTGCCGTGACCGCCGATAAACTTTGTTGCCGAATGAACTACGATATCTGCGCCGACTTCGAACGGTCTTAAAAGATAAGGAGTAGCAAATGTGCTGTCAACCACAAGCGGAATGTTGTGTGAATGTGCAATCTCTGCAACCTTTTCAAAGTCGATTATGTTTGAATTCGGGTTGCCGAGGGATTCAATGTAGATAGCCTTTGTATTTTCATCAATTGCGTTTTCAAATGCGCCTTCCTCGTCGGGGTCAACGAAGGTTGTTGTAATGCCGTAAGCAGGGAGTGTGTGCTCAAGCAGATTGTAAGAGCCGCCGTAGATTGTCTTTGCAGCTACGATATTGTCGCCTGCCTTTGCGAGCGCCTGAATTGTGTATGTAACAGCCGCCGCACCCGAGGAAACTGCAAGAGCCGCTGAGCCGCTCTCTAAAGCGGCAATTCTCTGCTCAAAAATATCCTGAGTCGGGTTTGTAAGTCTGCCGTAGATGTTGCCTGCGTCCCTGAGGGCAAAACGGTCTGCGGCGTGCCGGCTGTTATGAAAAACGTAAGAAGTTGTTGCGTAAATCGGAACTGCTCTTGCATCTGTTACGGGGTCGGGTTGTTCCTGACCTGCGTGAAGCTGAATTGTTTCAAACTGTAATTTTCTTTCTTTTAAAGTGCTCATAATTAAAATCCTCTTTTCAATGTTATTTTGATAGTTTTTGATGTTATAAAGTTTTGAAAAATTGAATTGCTTTAAGCATCACATTCGGGTATCAAAACAACATCGTTTTGCAAAAATCATTATAAAATCACCATTCCTATATTTCCCATTAGATTAGTAGGATTTGCTTTTGTACCTATATAATATCACACTATTTTTATTTGTCAATAGGTTTTTTAAAAATATTTCATATTTTTCCTACTTGTTTAGTATGATATAGTTTTTTGAGTTTGTAGTGTGGAATTGCAGGTCACTTCGCCCGAATTAATAATGGTGCATATTGTTTAGGAAGATTGTTAACTGAATTTATGTCGATATAATGGTAACGTTTTTTTGAGCGACGAGGGCGTCGCTCGCTACAATTTTACACAAACGTTTCCTCTAAATACGTAGGGGACGGCTTCCCAGACGTCCCTATGTATAAATTGCAACGCAATTTATTAAATATGGCGAACACAGTTCGCCGCTACAATCATTAATTTCACACTCTATATTATATAATTATCTGCACCCTTATTAATAATATCGGCAATTGTGATTTTATCAACCACGCCGCAGATAGCCTTGTAAAGCTCTTCCCAAACAAACAGAGTACTGCAATTTTCTCTGCGTTCGCAGGTATTCATATCGCCGTCAAGGCACGAAACAGGCGCAAGACTGCCCTCGGTAAGACGTAAAATCATTCCTACTGTATAATACTCGGGCTTGTGAGTTAGGCGGTAACCGCCGTTTGAGCCACGTGTGCTAATGACAAAACCTGCCTTTGTAAGCACCGTAATAATCTGTTCAAGGTATTTAAGTGACAAATTCTGACGTCTTGCAATATCCTTAAGCGAGATATTTTCGCCGTTATCGTTCTGCGCTAAATCCACCATAAGTCTGACTGCATAGCGTCCCTTTGTTGAAATTTTCAAGTCATCACCTTAATTCATATATAATTACTATGATTTAAGAATATCACAATATTCACGCCTTGTCAATTATGCGTAGCCGAAAATAAAAAATAAAGTCGGAATAGTAAGCACAGAGCAAATCTGCGACACAAGAGCCATACTTGCACCTGTTTCGGGATTTTCGCCGTATGCCGACGGCATAATAACAGTATTTAAGCCGAGCGGCATTGCGTGAGCACAAAGAGTTGCAATTATTATTTCCTGCGGAGTGTTCAACAGCTTTAAAACAGTAACAACAACGGCAGGCAACGCAACAAGCCTTATTCCTGCAACAACATAGGTCTGCCAATGTCTGAACAGTTCGGGCAATCTGTAGCCGCCGATAACAAAACCTGTCAGAATCATAGCAATCGGTGACATACATCCTGCCGCAGATGAAATTACCGAGGTGACAAGCTCAAATTTCGGAAGATTGAGCAAGCCGAGTGCCGCACCGATAAACAGCGACACAAAAATCGGATTAAGAAATGTTTTAAACGAAAACACCTTGCCGCTGTTCGGAACGAGCCACGCAATTCCGATTGAATAGGTAAACATATTCAGCGGAAGCGTAAACATAAGATAGTCGAAAAGCTCGATGCTGTCTGCTCCGTAAATTCCCGAAACCATTGCAGTACCGACAAATCCGAAGTTTGAAACTGCGATTGAGTACCTGTAGATTTTCTGAAGATACGGCGTTTTTCCGAGAAAACGGCTGACTATGAAAGCAACAAGAATACAAAACGCAAGAATAACTGCGCTGTAGGCGATAAACACCCACTTATGGGTGATGTTTTCTATCGTGCAGTTTGTCCGAAAAGTATTGATTACAACGGCAGGCATTAAAATTCTGTTTTCAAGCCTTGAAAATACTGTTGACGCTTCCCTCGGAAGCAAATTTAGCCTGCAAAGGATGAAACCGATATGGATAAAAGAAAACAAAACGGCAATCTGAAAAATCACCGACGTGAATATGTTCATTGTACCGCCTCCGAAAATTTTATAATATGTATCAGCAGTCAGACATATTATTTGCAGAAAATTTTCGATTATCACGTCGGCAAAATTATTAATTAAAAAGACGAGCGGCCCGACACGCAACAAATATAAAAAAAGACGCCCGCAACCGAGCGCCTTATCTTTACAAGTATTTATTTTTCCGAAAGGGTGTCAATAAAATTCTGCCAGTCCTCATCCGTTGCATTGCACTTTTTTGCCGTTCTCAAAGCCTTGTGAACAATTTGGTTACTGTTAATGTATTTGAGCAAATCCTCAGCCAATGACAAAGATTTTTTAGACTTTGCCGCCAAATCAAGCATTAACACCTTTTCTTCTTTACTGAGCATAAGCACATCTGCAATTTTCATCAGAACAGGATATGTCGGTGCGGCACGTTTTCCCTTTTCCATACTGGAAACATATACGGCAGAAACACCAATCATATTTGCAAGTCCACGAAGTGAAATATGCTTTTGTGTTCTTTTTTTGTAAATGAATGAACCGAATGTCTTTTCCATATATTTTTATCACCCGTAATTAATTTAATTAATAAAGTTATTCGCAGAGGATATTTTTTGATAAATTAAACATAATTTTTCTATTTGAACAATATTTTACCTTATAACAAAAACAAATAAATTTAGTCAATAATATTGTTTTTCGTTGCTTTTTGTTGCTTATTGTCGAAAAACGTGATATTATATACTCAACAAAAAATATCATTGCATAATCAATATTATCGAGGTTGTTATGGATAATAAATTATCAATACTGCTTGTTGAAGACGACCAATACGCCTGCAAACAAATTATTAATCTTGCCGATAATTCCGACGATTTAGTTCTTGTCGGAGTGACAAACAACGCCTTTAAAGCGCTTGACTATATCCGTGACACCTTGCCTGACGTTGTAATTCTTGATTTGGAGCTTCATCAGGGCAGCGGAAGCGGACTGAATGTTTTAAGCGGAATCAAGGATATGTCGCTTTGCAGGGTGCCGTATATTCTTATAACTACAAACAATTCAAGTGCTGTAACCTACGAAACT
Organism: Clostridiales bacterium; assembly: GCA_019415925.1. Classification (GTDB taxonomy): domain Bacteria; phylum Bacillota; class Clostridia; order Oscillospirales; family Acutalibacteraceae; genus Ruminococcoides. The sequence goes on along the minus strand of DXYG01000022.1, from coordinate 28,242 downwards.
GCAAGACAGCTTGGTGCTGACTACATTATGTCAAAGCATCAGGAGGGATACAGTGAAAAGTCGGTAATTGATTTTCTGCGAATGCTCGCTCCCGTTATCAAGAGCAGAAAACAGACTCACAAAGATGATTCTGAAGAAGTTGAATCACCTGCATACTATCAAAAGAGAATCACACGGCGAATTATTGCCGAGCTTAATCTCATCGGTGTAAATCAGAAATCAGTCGGATATAAATACCTGACTGACGCAATTCTGATTACAATTAAAGAACCTACTCAGAACCTTTGCAGTATTATTGCCAAAAAATACTGCAAAACCGAGTGCAGTGTTGAACGTGCAATGCAGAACGCTATTAACCGTGCGTGGGCAACTTCGAGCATTGACGACTTGCTTGCAAACTACACCGCAAAAATCAGCTCATCAAAGGGCGTTCCGACGCTTACCGAGTTTATATTTTACTACGCAAACAAGATTAAAAATGAGTATTAGCGCAAAAAAACAAGCCGCATAATAAAATGCGACTTGTTTTTAATATAGGTATTGAATTATGCATAAAAATATGAAAGTATCCATTCCCAAAATGACATAATCACTGTTCCTCCTTTTCTGAATTCTCTATATAAAAGTTTAAAAAAAGGAGGCTGTTTTTTAAATTTATTAATGTTGGCAGTTTTTAATTACTATTTGTTGATTACTATAGGAGGAAAAAGATGATTGACATTCTTATAAAATATTTTTTCATTTTCTTTTGCAGTAATTACGTTTATTCTAAATTGTTCAATATTCCATATAATTATAAGTACATAATTTATCATCTGTCCTTTTCTGTTTTGTCTTCTGTATTTATTGTATTTTTTCGAGAAAAATTAAGTTATTTGACTTTGCTGACGGTTGCATTATTTCTTTCAATTCACCTGCTTATTATCTACAGATTTTCTCTCAAAAAAACTATCACTTTTACAATAATCTCTTTGGGAATAAGTTACATATCATTTACTATTGTAACTTTACCGATTGGAGCATTATGTTATCTTATTTTTTCAAAGTTAAATATAATTAATATTTACTACCAGTCCTACTTAATTATCGGTATTTTTCAATTTTGTTTGATTTGCTTTATTTTTAGAATAAAGAGATTGAAAAAGAGCTTTATTTTGTATGAAACGAAAGTCAATTATGATTTAGGCGTTTTGATAAGTGTATCGCTTTTACTGATTGCATCGTTGTTTAGCAGTCAAAGTTATCCAATTACGGTTGGAATTATTATTCTGGTATTCTTGTTAATTATCAGCTTTGCGTTGGCAGTTTGGTGGAAAAGGCACATCACAAACATATATATTGAAAAGGTTTACAAGCGCAACGTAGAAATACTTGAAAATTCGCTTGCCGAACAGCAGGAAATTAATCGGAAATTAAAGCACAGCAACGAGGAATTATCAATGATTATTCACCGTGACAACAAGCTTATTCCCGCAATGGAGTCGGCTGTTGAGGAAATTTTAGCCTGCAACGCTCCCAACGAGCAAAAGGAAAAGTCGAAAGCTCTGCTATCTCAACTCAAAGCTATGTCATCTGAGAGGAGCACAATTTTAACAGATTACGAAAATCTGCACAAATCTCTTGTACAAACGGGGATTTTCTCAATAGACGCAAGCCTGAAATATCTTTTCAGCAGAGCAAATAAAGACGGCATTTCCTTTGATTTGTCTGTCACCTGCGATATGAGAAAAGCTGTAAACGGTTTGATTTCCGAAAATGATTTGAACACACTTATCCTTGACCTCGGTGAAAACGCACTTATTGCCGTTCGTGAAGCAAAAAAGAAAAACATTTTGGTTGTGTTCGGTACGGAAAACGAAAGCTTTATTATCAGCGTTTATGACAGCGGTATTCCGTTTGAAAAGAAGGTTATTGACAATCTCGGCAAAAGGAGAATTACCACCCATAAGAAAACAGGCGGAAGCGGTATCGGACTTATGACTGCCGCACGACTGCTGAGAAAACACAATGCAAGCTTTGTTATTGACGAAAACGTAGACAGTGACAGCTACTCCAAAAGGGTATCGGTAATTTTTGACGGGCTGAGCCAGTGCCGAATTATTACTGCGACAAATAAATTCACACGTCCGATGTAAGCAAATTCCCTTGAAAGCCTACTAAATATATGTTATTATAGAGTTAACAATCAAAGGCGGTTGATAATATGAAAATTTCAACAAAAGGAAGATACGCTCTGCGTATGCTCATTGACCTTGCACAGCATCAGAATGATGGATATATTGCGCTCAAGGATATTGCGGCACGTCAGAATATTTCTAAAAAATATCTTGAACAGATTGTGCCGATTCTCAACAAGTCCGATATTCTCAACACCAACAGAGGCTATCAGGGCGGTTACAGACTCGCCAAAGCTCCCGAAAAATACACAGTCGGCAATATTTTACGGCTTACCGAGGGCAGTCTTGCTCCCGTAGCCTGTCTTGACTACAATCCCGTCGGTTGTGAACGGAGCGGTGAATGTCCCACCCTGCCAATCTGGAAAGGGCTTAACAAGGTTATCTGCGATTATCTTGACGGAATTACCTTGCAGGATATTATTGATATGCAGAAGGACAAGCCGGCAAATGATTATGTAATATAACCGAGTATCTCGACAGGCAAATTGATTTAAGAGTCGAAATATCGGAAAACAGAATTAAAAGGTTGTACTAAAACAACGATTTGAACGTTGTGATTTAGTACAACCTATTTTTTTACAATAATTTCTTTTTTGCTTGACAAAAGGAGTATGAAAGTGTATTATAATACTTACTAATCATATAGGAATTATATGCTATACATTTATAATTAACAAAAACAACAAACCTGAATAAACAGATATAGAGAATAATTTTCTTGCAATTAATTAGATTTGAGATGGATTACTATGAGCTTTAACTTTGACAATAAAAATATCATTAATAATATATACAAGGGCAGTTTCGGCATTGAAAAAGAGAGCCTTAGGGTAAACACAGACGGTTTTCTTTCTCACACCCCTCACCCTTTCGAACACAATCCGCACATTGACAGGGATTTCTGCGAAAATCAGGTTGAAATTGTCACCGACGTTTTTGACGATACAAGCTCTGTTTTCAATCAGCTTTCTGCACTGCACAATACAGTTGTGCAGAAATTAAAATGCCTTAAAACAGGCAGTGAAATTCTCTGGCTGTTTTCAAATCCGCCCTACGTAAAGGGTGAAAGCGACATTCCGATTGCAAGCTTTAAGGGCAGTCTTAAGGGCAAGAAAATATACAGAAAGTACCTTGCCGAAAAATACGGTAAGAAAAAAATGCTTTTTTCGGGAATCCACTTCAACTTTTCCTTTGCCAACGAGCTTTTGGAGTACGGATTTAAAGAAAGCAAAATGGAATCCTTTGCCGATTACAAGAATAATCTCTACCTGGAGCTTGCAAAGAAAATGACAAAGTACAGCTGGCTGATTGTGTATCTTACAGCCGCAAGTCCGATAACGGACGGCTCATTTTTTGACGACAGCGCAATCGGAAAGGACGTTATAACGCCGTTTTCGTCTGCAAGGTGCAGTGAAATCGGCTACTGGAATGAGTTTATACCGATTTTTAATTACGATAATCTTGAAAGCTACGTTGGCGGTATTCGGAAGTACATAGCTGACGGCTTGCTGAAATCTGCGTCTGAGCTTTATTACCCGATAAGGCTGAAACCTCTCGGAGCAAATTCAATTGAAAATCTTGAAAAAACGGGAGTAAACCACATTGAACTGCGTATGCTTGACTTAAATCCTCTTTCTCCCGTAGGTATTTTCAAGGAGGATATGGATTTTCTTCATATGCTGATACTCTATCTCACTTCGCTTAAGGATGAAGATTTTTCGGAAAGCGAACAGATTTGCTCAATAAAAAATGTTAAGCAGGCGGCAAAATATGACGACGAAAATACATTCATAAGCTTTGGCGGTGAAAAAATTTCGGTTAAGTCAGCCGCTCTGAATGTGCTTTGCGATATGCAGAAATTTTTTAAAAAATACAATCAGGACAATGCATTGAATATTATTGATTATCAGAAGAATAAAATTACCGATAAAAGCAAACGCTATGTTGAAATAATCCGTAAAAACTACAGTAAAAATTATGTTGAAAACGGTATCAGGCTTTCAATTAAGTATGCAGACAGGAGTGATTAAAATGTGCGAAATTTTAGGAGTAAGCTTTGAAAACGAAGCCTGCATAAACGATTATCTGAAAACCTTTTTCAGTCACAGCAATAACCACCCTCACGGCTGGGGACTTGCTTTGGCTGACGGAAACAACATAAACATTGAAAAAGAGCCTGTTCAGGCAACAAAAAGCCGCTATCTCAGGGAGCGCCTATCTCAGCCGATTGTCGCAAAAACTGCGCTTGCGCATATCCGCTACGCAACAATCGGTAACATTGAATACAAAAACTGCCACCCGTATTCAAAGGCTGATAATTCTTCAAGGCGCTGGACGCTTATTCACAACGGCACGATTTTTGACTATCCGCCGCTTTGCAAATTTCTTAAAAAACAAACAGGCGATACCGATAGTGAACGGATACTATTATATATTATTGGGCAGATTAATAATGCGCAGAAAGCAACAAAAAACCCTCTTAACGCAAGTGAAAGGTTTTCTCTGCTTGACAGCATTGTAAGCGATATGTCAAGAGAAAACAAGCTTAATCTGCTGATTTTTGACGGTGAATATATGTACGCTCACACAAATTATGCCGACTCTCTGCATTACCTGGAAAGCGACAACGGAGTTATTTTTTCAACACTGCCGCTTTCAGACGAGGACTGGAAAAATCTTCCGCTGAATACGCTTTTTGCTTTCAGAAACGGCAAGCTTACTTTCAGCGGCACAAACCACAAAAATGAATTTTTCGACAACGAAGAAACACTTAAATATCTGTATCAGATTTTCTCGGATTTGTAAGGAGAAGGCTATGGAACTTGAGCTTATCAGACAACAATTACACAAGCGCTACATAGAGCCGACAAAGAAGAAACGTGAAAAATATATCGGCGTTGAGATTGAAATGCCGATTGTGAATTTATCAAAAAAAGCCGTTGATTTTGAGGTAGTTCACGAAATTACAAAACGATTTATATCTCATTTCAAATTTTCTGTTGTCGGCACAGATGACGAAGGAAACATTTTCTCGGCACAAAACACTGTTAACGGAGATATTCTGTCCTACGACTGTTCCTACAACAACCTTGAGCTTTCGTTTGGCAGAGAGCAGAATTTGTATTTAATTCAAAAGCGATTTTCCGAATATTACGATTTTCTGCAAAATGAGTTTGAGGAATACAATTACACTCTTACGGGAATGGGCGTAAATCCCTACCGCAACTATAATCACAACGTGCCTATACCGAACGGACGCTACCGTATGCTGTTTCATCACCTGAACTCGTATAAGAAATATATTGATTTGCCGATGCATTTTCACCGCTACGCCGAATACGGCACATTTTCAAGTGCGTCACAGGTACAGCTTGACGTTGAATACGACAAGCTTGCGCTTACGCTGAACACGTTTTCAAGGCTTGAACCGATTAAAGCACTTTTGTTTTCAAACTCCGTCCTGCTCGGTGAAGATGAAAACACTCTCTGCTGTCGTGATATGTTCTGGGAGAACAGCACACACGGAATCAATCCGCATAATGTTGGAATGTATGACTGCGAATTTGAAAGCGTTGATGACATTCTTTCCTACATTGAAACCACAAGCATTTATTGCGTTGAGAGGGACGGCAAATACATTAATTTTACTCCGATAAGGCTTGATGAGTATTTTAACAGAAAATCGGTAACAGGCGAGTATTTTGACAACGGAATTTACAGAAAAATTGAGATTGAACCTCGTTTTGAAGATTTGGAATATCTGCGTACATTCAAGTTTATTGACCTGACATTCAGAGGAACGGTTGAATTTCGCAGTGTGTGCTGTCAGCCTATTCGTGACAGCCTTTGCGTGGCGGCTTTTCACATCGGACTGATGGACAGGCTTGAGGAGCTTTCAGCGTTGCTTAAAAGCGACCGGGTAATTTATCATCACGGCTATAACTCAGGCGAATTAAGAAAAATATTGATAAAACGGGATTTGCCTGAATTTATTGATAAAGACAAGCTGTACACCCTTGCAAAGCAGGTTGTTGACCTTGCGTATGACGGACTTATTAATCGTAATCAGGGAGAGGAAAATCTGTTAGAGCCGATTTATCAGAGGATAAATTTACAGACAAATCCCGCAAAGAATATGATTGATTTAAAAAACAGCGGAGTAAAGCTTGAAGAAATTATAAAAGAATACGGTCAGACTTCTGCCTGACCGTATTTCAGACTGTCGAAAACACAAAACTATTACAGATTTGAAGTATAATCCTTTTGAAAAAAAGTTTACGGCATGTCTTAATTTTTTGTTAATGATAAAAATTGGGAGAATTTATTGATATGTTCTTTTATATTGAGTAAATATGTTAAAGCATGTAATTTGGTATAAATGCTAAAAATGTATCTTGTGGCACCTCTGTTTCTGTAAGTTCCTTGTTAGTATTTACAAACGACACATAATATCTTTCTGTTCCATTTTTACTTTCAATTCTATATGAATAGTCATCGTTGTTGTCCAAGGTATTTTCCTCCGTTCTGTTTGACTTTTTGCATTCAAACAGGACAGGAGGTCCTCGTATAAAACATATTTCGCAATTTTGAGCAAAAAAATAAAAGCTATAAAAATTGAATTGTGACAATTTTTTGCAGAATACACTTGATTACCGAAAACGAAGTAAGGTGTTGAAAGAGATAGAAAAAAGTCGAAAAAATACCGCAATGCGTTTTGCACTGCGGTAACATAAACAGTATTTACTTTTCAGAATCCTAATTTTCCTTTTGTTTACCCCAATAATTTTCTATAACCTTTATTCTTCTTCAAAACTATATGCTGCTGTCAAAAATTTAACAGCAGCATATTTTTATTTTACTTATTTAATTCAAGTGTCAATATGAGCGTCAATGATTCATAAAAGTTATTACTTCAGTGATGTCAAATCTATTGTCAAAATGTCCGTTTCACTTTCAAGAAGATCTGAGAACTTGATTTCAACAGGCGTTGTTAAATCATTGAGCTTGTATGTCATTTTAACCTTAACTGTTCATTTTGACATCATCGCAGGCGGAATGCTTTTCTGCCTGCGATGTGCAATAGCTGATAGAATTACTTGTAAACAGCAGACTTTGCAAGCTCCTGAACAAGGGGATCGTCAACCGGCAACTTAAAAGGGTCGGCCTGATTTGTTTTGATTTCAACATAAATATCCTTGCCGTCTGCTCTCTTGTAGTAGGATACAAGGCAGGTTTCTGCGCCGTTTTCGTGTGACATATTAACCACTTTGTATGTAGTATCACCGTAGGTTACTTCTTCGCCGATTTCAGACTTGCCCTCTTTGTAGGTATCGAGGTTCCTTACTCTTATACACTCTTCTACAGCGTCGTCAAGGGAGCTTATCATTCTTGTAGTGCTGACTTCAAGCCTGCCCTCGATTGTGTATTTTTTGCCGAAATCAATCTCAATTGTTCCGAGAGCATCTTCATCGTGGTTATAGAAGTTAATTTTGTACTGCAATCCCTCGGGGATTGTTACTGTGCAGAAAGCGCTGTCGAGAGTTTTCTCACCCTCGCCGCTGTCGCCCTCCTTCAACTCTGCCGAAGCTGTTGTTTCTTCAACGGTTGTTTCCTCAGCCTTTGTTTCCGAAGCAGAGCTTTGAGCAGAAGTTTCCTTTGTACCGGAGCTTTCGCTTGAGCCGTCGCAGGCTGCAAGCGATGCTGTCATAACGAGTGCTAATAAAATTGCTGCTAATTTTTTCATAATAATTCCTTCATAGAATAATGATGTTTTGATTTGTGATTATGAACTGATTTATGCCCAAGGGTTACTGCTTTCGGGCTGACGGATACCTGACAGTATACTTGAATATTCCCACAGATACCACTTGCCGTCCTTTGCCTTACGAAGTTGTATCGGTCGTGGTTCATCTGCTCCGCCCGAGGGAATGAACAGCTTTGCAATTCCGTCTGTTTCATAGGTGTACTGATTTTCTCTGACTTCTATGGTATAAGGTGACTGCGGCTGATAATCGTTGCCCGGAGTTGCTCCTGCAAAATATGAGCGTGGAACATAGTCCTTATCACTGAATCTGTCACGGATAAACGATTTGTCAGAGCCGTTCATCGGTCTTGGCCCACAAAGAAAATCAATCATTCTGTAGCACAACTCACTGTCTTTCGGATAATAACAGAATGCAAGCACCGTCATAGCCGCTGTCTGAAACGGAGTTGACAAGGAAGCCTGCGGCAGACTTATAAACTGCTCGTAGGTTTCGGGCAAAATGTCAAAAACAATCTTTTCTTTCTTATTATTTACGGCATTGCTCACGCCCTGTTTTACTGCGTTTCCGAGCTGATTTGCCGCCTTGTTTACAAAACTATCAAATAATCCCATAGTAATCCATCCTTACTGCTTTGGTGTACCGCAGCCGCTGCAAAATTTTGATGTGTTCCGTGTTCCGCAATTTGGGCAGAACCATGCACCGTTCTGAACAGGCTGTTGCATTGGCTGTTGCTGACCGTAGCCCTGCTGCATCGGGGCGAAATTGCCCTGCAGGGCAAGGTTTTCTTTCATCAGCTCTGCCTTAGCAAAATCTCTTGCGAGTTTCAGTACACTCTCATCCGCTACCGGCTCTCCGCAATGGCTGCAGGTGAGGGTACCTCTGTTTGGGAACTTGCAGTATGTGCATAACCAATCGTTTTCCTTGATGACTCTCTCCATAATCTCCTGTTCACGGGGATTGGGAGCAGTGGCGGCAGAAGCCGCAAAACCATTTTGCCCGTAAGCATTGTACCGGCTTCCGTAACCCTGTTGCGACTGATTAAAGCCGTTGTTCATAGGCTGTCCGTAGCCCTGATTCATATTCTGTGCTCCGCCCTGCTTGATTTGCTGACAAAGCTGCATAATCTGAACGCCTGTTTCATAAGCCTGCATAAGCTCCATCTGATTATTTGAGCTTACATATGCAACGGTAAATGAAATCTCATTAGTTATATACGGGTCTGTCACTCTGAAGCAAGCCTTTATTCCGCTTACCTCTTTAATACTGCCCGAGCTTGTATAACCCGAGTCGGCATTGCGTACAAACGGCTGTGCGGAGAGCGGAACATTCACCATACCTGTCTGCATATTGCCGAACATCTGATTCATTCCGTTCATAAAATTATTAAAGCCGTTATTCTGATTGTTAAGCTGTCTGTTGTCAAAATTATCCCTGTTGTCGGGAATACCGTCGTGGTCGGAATCGGAAAGCGTTCTGTACTCCTGCTCAAGCCAGAAATCCTGTAGCTGTGAAAAATCAAAAATCTGCGGATTTCCACCTTTGTAATCTCTGTTGTTTATCGCAAAGAAAAACCAACGGTTGTTAAAGTCAACCTGAATTGAGCTGTTACTGCCGCCTGCCGTTGCAGAGCAGTTAAACTGTTGATATTTTTGCTTGTTCTGCTCTCTTAATTCAAGATGTCTTTTTACATCATCAACCGTTCTCTGTTTCCAACCGCTTGTAAACGAGCCTAATTTGTGCTTACAGTCCGAGCAAAGATAGCCGTCTGACAGCTTTTGCTGTGTAAGCATATTAACCTTATCTCCGCAAATATCGCAGTATTTCTTTTCAAAAAGTCCCATAATGATTTCTCCTTATTATTTTAATTTATCATACATACTATAAGTTCTGTTTGTTTAGTAAAAGAGGAATGGTTTGCGGTCGGGCGAAGTATATGTATTATTCCGCCCGACCGTGACTGTTGATTATTTGATTCTAATCAAAAATCAGCCAAGCTTTTTGTTCTGGAAAGCACCGATAAGGTAAAGAACGGGAATTACAAGACCGCTGATAACAGAAATTACACTGAAGCTCTCCGGATAGCCGATAAGCGTAAGTACATTCGAAACAATGCACATAAGCGCAACGACAATACCCCAGCCAATACAGGTATTGGCTTTTTCAGGCTTGTTCCAATTCTTAACGCCGATGATTCCTGCAACAAACTCTGCAACTGAGCCGACAAGAGCAATTATTCCCGATGCCCAGAGCAAGCCCATTGGCAGACCGAGTGCTTCAAGCATACCAAGGCCGAGCATTGCGATAATTGATGTAACTAAAGCAATTGCACCGAAGATAATCATCAGAATACCGGTAACCTTTAAAAATTTTGAACCCATATCATTTCCTCCTTATTTATTTAGAAAGCATTTCTGCTTTTCTAGCAAGTTAAAATATTTTTGATTAATTCTGCTGTTTCCGTAAGTTGTTTATTTGTTATTATCGGCATATTTCTCTGCAAGCTGAAAGAAAAGCTCGTTTACTGCTTCAAAGCACTCGCCGTTTGTTTCAATATTGAAGCTGTCCTCACCGTACTTAACACTAAAGCCTGTTACCGTTTCGTCAAGGATGAAAAACTTGTTATTCTTCCTCTCTGTTTTTATGTTACTGCAAAAGCCGTATTCCTTGTCAAGCTCAGAAAAACGCCTGAAATCTTCTTGTGTTATTTGTGTGTCGGTGAGGTTTATTTCTTCAAAATCGTTGTTATCGTAATCAACGATAAAACATTCTGCGTCAAGCAGGTAAGAGTTATTTTCAACCCTTGCCCAAAAGCTATAGCAATATGTGCTGTCCATATGACTCTGAGAAATTGAAATTGAAGTCAGCTCTCCTTCGGGCTTTATCGGATTTCTATTACAGCCGAAAAGTGAAAGAACACAGGAAACAATCCCCATAATTAAACACCACTTATTCTTCATTTGTTATCAAAACTTATCAATCAGACCTGCGATGTACTTCTGAATCTGAGTTGCATCAACTATACTCACACTTCCGTCATTATTCACATCGGCGGCAGCTTTTTGTGTATCGCTGAATGTCACAAGTCCTGCAATATACTTTTGAATAAGCGTGGCGTCAAGCACACTTATATTTCCGTCACCGTTTACGTCGCCGAGCAGATAATCCTTTGTTGCATCAAAGGTATATTCAACGTAATAAGCATATTGCTTTCCGCCTTTATATTCTGCAATGAATTTTGCTTCCTTGCCGTTTACCTTTGCTGTTACGGTAGAAATATCTCCCCATTCATACTCGGCTTTTACGGGAATTTTTACTGTGTACTGCGTACCGCTTTTGAAGGTTGTATCAGCAGGAGTCCACGAGGGTGTTCCGGGGATTGCGTAACCTGAAGTGCAGACTGCCGTTGTTGTCGTCTTTACGCCTGCAACAGGCTCTGTAACCGAAAGCTCAATATCCTGTGTTTTGTACTCGTCAGGAACGGTTATTGTCATATCAAACACGATAGAGCGACTGCCGTCCTCGTTTTTAACTGTAACATAGGAATCTATTCCGTTAAGTTTTCCGTATACATTACTGTAAAATGTATATCCTTCCTTTGGAATAACGTCAATTGCGACTGTTACATTATCTCCGCTATCAAATTCATAATCATCGCCGAGAATCTTGCGGAACATCGCCCACCTTACATTACCGATGGTGTATGGAGCATCTGTGCCGGTTTTCGGATTTTTGAAATCTCCGACTGTCTTGTGATTCCATATTTGGTCGAGATCCTCAAAATACAAATCGTTGCAGTATTTGATTACCTTATCCACGGACAAGGTAACTATATCCGACATAACAGTTCCGCCGTAGCCTTTTACTTCACAGTAAACACGCTTGCCTGTCATCCAGTCGGAAACTTCCCTGAGCATAAGCATTTTGCCGCCTGAATACACATTTGGAGTTGTATAGCCGTTGTTTGAAAGGTAATTCCACGAAAGCTCTTTTCCGTTTTCGTCAATAATGTGCCATATGTACTCGTTTGCATTGTCAGCGTCTATTTTAAGAACGATTGCGTCACCCATATTAAGGGAATGTCCGCCCGACGGCTGTGTTGTGATTCTCGGCCTTTTAGCAAATATATCAATAGAGCCTCCGAGCGAATAATCGGTGATGTTATGGTCAATAACTAAACCGGTATCATTATCTGTCACATAGCAGCCTTGGGGAATAATTTTTGAAAAATCAGTTTTTGAACTGAATTCAATTCCTTTATTTCCATAATATCTTCCTCCGGAAATTATAGTATTAGTGCTATAATCACCGCCCAAGTAAACTGCCGCCAAATTGCCGTCTTCGGTTTGATTATACAATTTGAAATATCCGTTTGAAATATTAAGTGAATGAAGTCCTCTTGCATCTAATGCATTTAATGAACCGTAGAAATAACCGCCGTTTATTGTTAAATCCGCATCATATGCATACAAAGCGTATTGCTGATATAAATTTCTGTCCGTATCCTTATATTCGAAGTTGCCGCCGTTTATTGTGACAACGGTATCTCTATCCATATAAACTGCCGTGTTGAGTGCGCCGAAATTACCATAGTTAATTTCGACAGTAGTTTTTTCTTTGTCCGGGGCTGTAATTTTCACGGCTGAGCTTTTGTAATAGGTTGATTTAAAATATCCGCCGTTAATAACCGCTGTACCTCCGTCAATTTCAACAGCAGAGGTTTCATTATAGGAGTAATATACACCGCTGTCAATGCGGAGGTTTCCGCTTGATTTTACAATCGGAAAAGCATAAGTAAAAGTACCTATGTCATCTGAACCCGGTGACAGAGAATGAACGTTAGTCAATATAAGACTTCCTGAGTCGGCAACATAAAACACTGCTTCGCCGTTGCCGGTATCAAAAGAAAAATTATATTTGAAATTCACAGTACTATCTATACCGTTTCCGTCCTTCTGCCATAACCTGAGCTTTCCCTGCTTAATTTCAAAAAGCCTTTTGTCGTACAATGTTTTTCTTTCCAGAATGCAGTTGTTTAAGTCTATTGTAATGTCAGCATCAGGGTCATCTAAACAAAGAGTGTAATCATACTTGAAGTCCTCCTGTTTAAAGGTTTTACCGGGAAAATCAAGCTTAATCCACTGCTTGCCGCCCTTTGCAAGAGCATTTCTCAATTCGTCATAAGTAGTTACGACTGTTTGTTCTCCTGTTTTCGGAACTGTTATTCTCTCCATAACATACGAGCAGCTAGAGCATTGTTTTACATATTCTCCCTCTTTACTTGCAGTAGCCTGATTAATACAATTCCAGCTTTCGGTTTTTGAGCAATATTTGCGGTGCTCGCCTTCAGAGTCAAATATTTTTTCACCGCATACAGTACATTCACGCCAATGACCGTTGTCGTCATAACTATATTGACCTTGTATATGAATATGGTCTTCAGGACAACACATCATACTGCTTGTCGAACATACCATAATAGTATCATTATCGGTCAAGTCTTCCGGTAAAGCTATGCCTACCGCCTCCGCCTGTGTTCTTGCGTATTTTACGGGCAGAAACATACCCTGAGTTACTCCCCGCACAGTGTTGTTTTCATCATAGAAGACTACATCACATTCGACTCCGGAAATAACAATTTTGTCCTTGAGAACAAACATAAGCGACAAATCGTAGCTTACGGTGTCGGTGAAGGTATCTAATTCATAGTAGAAGTCACCCGAACTACCTAAAACCAAAGAAAAAAAATCTTTAAACTTTTCGTCGGGTCCCATAGCCACCGTATCGTCACTGCCCATCCAAGCCCAGCCGTACAGATTATATAGACTGACGCTTTCTTTTTTAATATCAGCTTGCGGTGTTGCACCGGGGCGAGGGTAAACTACATTTCGGATAGTTATATCGTATTTAGCCGCACTTGCCGAAAGCATTGAAAGCGGCAAAGCCGAAATGCAGATAAGCAAGGTAAGGCATATGCTTATTACTTTTTTTGATATTTTAGTTTTCATAAAAATTCACCTCAAAAGTATTATTTATGTTTCTGTGTTCTTCTCTGTTTTATCAGAGAGTATCAATAACCGCCGACAGATACGTAGCAGATACCGAACCGTAAAGGAAATTGTCGATAAGTCCGTCCTTTTTCGCTCGGCGAACCTTATCGGCTAATTTTTTCTCGGTATTTTCATCTACCACTAAAACGATTTTACAATCGTGGCAATATGATTTTACTTTGTCACGGATTTTCATTCGCTCTTCAATTTTCCACGGTGTGTAGGCTGTGACCTCCATAATCAGAACATTCGCTTGTGTATCGGCGCACATATCCGTTGTTTTGTCGGGACTTTCACTCGGAAAAACCTCAAAATCCGAATCAAAATTCCGCAAAGCAGTTGCAATGGCGTCGGCAAACAAAGCATTTTGCATATCAACAACAACTCTCCGCATAAAATCACCTCCGTTTCAGAATAAAAATTGACAACACAGATTTGTACCATGATTATTGTAACAGATTTTTTTCGATTTCACCCTGTACCTGAGTACAGGTTTGAGCAATTTTTTCAAAAAAATTAGCAAAAAATACCCGACTCCAAGGGAAGCCGGGTCAGACCGATAAGGTTTCGGTCATTCGGTTTTTGAAAACTCCTGCTCTTCGGGGATGTTGGGAACAATAAATTTCTTATTTGTTACTGCTATGGCAAGCCGGGTTCTGTTGGCATATCCGGTTTTTGATAAAATGTTGGAAGCATGGTATTTGACGGTTCTTTCAGCAATATCCAGCTTCTCGGCTATTTCATCGTATTCCAATCCGTCGCAGATAAGCCGCAGTACCTCGATCTCCTTTGCCGTCAGCTCCGTGCTTTCGGCAAGTCCCAATTTCACCTTCGGCGTTTCGTTCGGAAAAAGATGCTCGCCCGCCATTGTGCGGTCAATCACATCAATCAACGCTTCCGGACTTATATCCTTATACCAGAAGCTGTCAACCCCGGCTGCTCTGGCACGTTCAATGTAGCTCACCTCAACCATTGATGTGACAATGACAATCTTGATGTTCGGAAACTTCGCCTTGATTTCTGCGGCCGCTTCAATTCCGTCTTTATTACCCAAAGTGCAGACGTCCATTAAAATCAGGTCAATGTGCTGCTGACAGCATTTCAAAATAGCAATATCCGCTCCGCTAAGACTGGTGACCAGCTCGTATCTGCCGCTGTCGGAAAGAGTCCGCTCCATATTTTCACGGGGCATACGCTGATCCTCTACAATAAGAACCCGTTTCATTCTGTACCCTCCTGTATCACCGTGAGAACCACGGTTAATGCAAAGCTCGGCTTCGACTGTATTTCCATTGTACCGCCGCAAGCTATGATATGACGGTACAGGTTGAGAAGTCCGCCCTTGGGAACAACCTCGGCTTCGGGAGGTCTTCCGTCGTTTGTAATCTTCATGGAAATGCTGTCTCCCTTTTTCCCCACCGTGATATGTATTGCTGTTGCTCCGGCATGACGCACGCTGTTTGTCAGACATTCCCGCATGGCAAGAATTATAACATACCTAAGCTCCTCCTGCTCAGGCAATTCTCCGGACAAATTTACTTTTACGCCGATTGCCTCGGCATCATGCAGGAATCTGTCCAGCTCGCTGTGCCCCTGCGGATAGGCATTATCGTATTTTATGGCGCTGACAGCCCGGCGGAACAATTCTATGGCATTTTCCGCTTCCTCCGTCCGGCTGTTGTTAAGAATGTGCCGTATGGCGATCAGTCCCGCTCCCATATCGTCATGCAGCTTTGTTTTGGCGGACAACACTTCCTTTTCTCTTGTAAGAATCAGAGCGTTGTCGGAAAGCCATTTTAATTCTCGGGAAATGGCATTCAGCCGCTTGATCTGCACTTTCAGCTCAAGATTTTTATTGTACAGCTCGGTGATATCCGAAAATACGGCTTCCGTATACACAATACCGTCCGAAGCTTTCACCTCGGTCTGTCGGTAACGCCAGGCTTTGCCGTCAGGGAAAAGATAGGTCTGCCTCTCCCAAGAGAGCCGGATCACTCCGCTGCACGCATCGCAGTCTGACAGTGCGTCCTGCAGTTCTGCAAGCGTTTGGAGATCACTCTGTGCAATCGTGCGGAATAAATTATCCATTTGCCTGTTGCACAGCTTAACGCTCCCGGACGGCGTGAAATAGCATATGCCGCTTGGCAGCATATCCAGAGCCTGTTTGATTGAATCTCGACTAAGCGACTGTCTCCTTAGTCTCCACAGCCCTGCAATATCCCATATCATCAGAAAATCTGCCGCAAATGTGATGCACCAAAGCAGCCACATAGGGAGAGGCATCCACATCTTGTACTCCAATCCTTCGGTTATCCGTGAAAAAGCATCTGCTAACACTGACAATAAGATAAGAAAGAACAGAAATACAGACAGATGCAGATATTTTTTCCATTTATCACGCTGTCTGCCGTAAGCTGCCAGCAGCAGGAAAAGGGATAAAATCAGGGTAAGGAACAAGGCAACCAACAGCATCGTTTGTGCCGAAGCAGAAGAAAGATAAAAGCTTTTCATACCTATTCACCCGCCTTTCCGATACGCAGAGAAAAGCGCCATACGCCTTCCTCACAAGTGCAGGTGTCAGAAAGCTCGGACAGCGCCGACAATTCGGTTTTGCTTTCTGCTTGCAGATAAAAGATGACGGTATCTTCAAGGCTGCGAGCTTTCAGCCAGACAAAACGAAGGTCATCCATCGCTTCTTCCGTCACGGCTTCAAAAAAGTCATATACACGGATCGAATCCCGAGTATAAATGCTGTTTTTGCCCGGAATATCAACGGCACACTCCACACCCATAAGTTCTAAATTGGCAAAGGATTCATCAAGACAGGCTGACAGCTCGGCGGTATCCGTTACATCGGATTTTTCACCGATAAACATCAAATTACCCCGACGTTTTATGTATGCTCCGATCACCGCCGCTTTTGCAAGCAGACTGCGGCGAATTTCCGGGTCGGGTTGCGCTTCATATTGCGTCAAGAGCTGATCGAGGAGCTCGATTTGATGTGCGGTTTGTGCCTGCAGCCGATCATACAGTCTGTTCTTTTCCCGAACTGTATTGATCTTTACCTTGGTTATATAGTTTTCCTGCTCCACATAATTGCTTTCCGAAATAGTTTTCCTGTTTTCCTCCAGCTTTTCCAGTATAGCGGTAAGGTCTGTAATATCTTCCTGCCACAAAACATAACCGCCGTTGATCTTACTGCTTCTAAGCAGAGTGTTGTTATCAAGCATTGCTGCGTCTCTCTGCGCCGAGCGCATCATATCTGCCGTCAGCTTCGGTGCGTTTGAAGAGGCATAACGTGTATCATAGTCCGTATCTACGATTTGTGCTCCTATGGACCCGGCTTCAAACAGAGCTTTGTAACCGGTATTGGTCTGGATAAGCCCGCATTGAATACAGCATTCCAATATTCCGGTAAACATCAGACACTGCGCCGCCGTGATGTCGCCGCCAATTATCTGCAGCCATTCTACGCCGCTGACATATATCAAGGCATATACAATAGAAGCTGTTAACAGCAAGAACGGCAGATATTTTTTCCTTTGCGAGTGCCGGCACTTGATTAACATTATGACAAATGCCGCTAAAGCGCAAATAATCTCCCACCCAAGCACGATATAATATCCGAATGTATATCCATTGTTTTTGTCCGTCCATACCTCTCCTTTCGGGAAGGAAAAGACAAGCTGATGGAGATCATTTGTAAGCACCAGCAGCAGACAAAGCACTGTAGGAATATATAATAACAGAAGCATCGTTTTCGATAACCTTGCGTTCACGGGTCTGCCCAGCGAGATGGCTACAAATAAAGAAAACAGCGGAATAAACAGCATCGGCAGGTAGTACAAGTACCATAGATACCGTTTGATTTCGGCATCGGTTGTAAAAAAGTAATTCGTTGAACGGATAACAAACCAGAAAACCATTAAGCAGGAAACGGAAATCAGATAATGGCGCACCTGTACCTGAATAATCCGTTTACTGACGGAAATTCCCCATCCGATATAAAGGGCGATATAGATAAGCGAGCGGACGATCCCTCCGGGAACTATCAGTATATCAAACTTTCCCAAAACCCGTAAAGCAATAGCAGAGAAAACCATCCCGGCTATAAGAAATCCTGTTTTGTGATTCTGTTTCGTCATGCGGGACCTCCTTTCAAAAATGTTTCATTTTGTTTTAATTTTTGTATCCTTATGACAAACCAAAAAACATTAAGTAAAGCTACAGCAACCGGATTACGGCGCACCTGAGCCTGAACAATCCGCTCACTGACGGAAATACCCCACCCGATATACAGACCGATATAGACTAACGTGCGCAGGGATCCGGCAATCATCGGATAAATACCGTTTTTTCCTAAAATGTGGAAAATTAAGCGCAAACAATCAACAACACAACAATTATTCCGGTATTTTTATTCCTTTTAATGGATTTTGTCATATATTTCGCTCTCTTTCCCTGATAAAAAGAAATATCAATTTAATTGCAAATTTTATATACATTAAATTATATCATATATTCAGGAAATTTTCCATATCCTAGTTTAAACAATGTCTGTACGCTGTTTAAGTCTAAACAGCAATGTGCTTTTACCACCCTTTTCTCTATATCGTTGTTCTATTTTTATTAACCCGGCTTTTTTCAAATCTTTAATAGTCCTTCTGACTGTAGCAGGCGACAATTTTATGTCTCCTGCTATTGTTTTTACCGAAGGCCAGCATTCACCGTTTTTGTTCGCTCGGTCGTAGAGGTAGGTATAGACTGCTACGGCTCGGTGAGGCAAGTCCATTTGATAGAGAAAAGTTAATCTGCTCATTGCTGTTTTTGATGGACATAAATCTTCATTCCAAACGAAGATTTATATATTAAGAAACACCTCCTACATTCGCATAGTCATTCCGTTACCCTCATCAGGAGTTTCATCTTCAACTTCGGATGAGGATTGATTTTCTGCTTCGATTTCTTCCTGTGTGAGCTTTCTGAATGAATCCTCTCCGGGAACTACTCCAAGTGAACGACCGTTGTCCCACTCTGGAAATATCGTTCCCATTAAATCAACAAATTTAACTGTTCCTCTTGTACCTGCCGGAACAGGTGCGTAAGGGTCCTTCATACTGATAAGCTCAATTCTTGTACCCGGCGGATACAATTTCTTTGTGCTTTCAGCTATTCTGCGCTGTCTTTCATATTCGTTCAAGTTATCATCTCCTATTTGTTTTGTTATTCATAAAAAATATTTTTGTCGGACTTCTGATATACACCATAAATACACAACCTTTCTAATTAGTTAATCTCTGTTTCTAATTTTGACAGCAAATCCTTTCCGTCAAGTGCAGTAAGCACCCCAAACCATTCTGACCGTAAAAAGCGTTCGCAGTCCTTAAGAATTATCCTTGCTTCATGGTTATGAATATTCAATTTTAAATCCTTGCGAGCTTTTCTGTAATCATCAACAGCCTGCAAAATTATTCCGTTTGCTAATCTTTCATATCCTGTATACATAACCTACCTCTTTAAATTATTATTTTTTTGCATAAAAAAAGAGTTGAAATTATATTTCTATAACTTCAACTCTGTATATCAATATTAATTTTTATTCAGTATCATCTCTTGCATTTTCATACCGTTTGCGATACTTATTCTTTTTACTACAATAATACTTTTCAACCTCATAATAAGGAATCCTTATTTTCGATTAAACCTTGTAATTTTTCAACTGCTTCATCTTTACTTTCAGATTCCTGTACAATCCTTAATAGTTCATCCATAAAATTTTAAAACTCATTATCAGTCATATATGCCATTCTAATCAACTCCTAATTTTTACTATGTGAAAAAAGGTCCGTAGATCGCTCTACGAACCTTCGTGGCTCCCCCAACTGGGCTCGAACCAGTGACATCATGATTAACAGTCATGCGCTCTGGCGAGTGTAGGGAAATACATAATAAAATTTGTCATTAGTACAACTAAAATTCAATTTTCAATTTATCGTATTTTGGATATACGTTGAATAATTTTCAATATGAAAGACAGCATAGATATTGATTGTGAGTTCATTTTCACGCTGCACCACTTATGCACGCTTGTCAAGTCAACTTGATTGTTTTCTCTATATCTCAACACCTTATCCGTGGTTATTAAGGTATGTAACAGAAATACGTCAATATGGGGATTTTTAGCCGATTTATTTGGAACATTTCCAACACTTCTCTGAGGCGATTGTTTCGGAAATATGACATTCAAAAAAGTGTTAGCATTATTGTTTGTTCATGGTGATTTCTTGATTGTTTACATACAGCCGAACATTTATATTCCAATTATCTTTATAGCCCCCAATAATAATTAGAATAGGTTCTGGACAATTTAATTGTTTGTTTTGCGATAAATTCATCATTTGGGCTTTGTCTGTCCTGCTTGGACAGGATAATGCATTCGGATGATAATGCCATTCACCTAGGTAGTATTGACCTTGATTCCATGCTGCATCTAAAATTTTCTTTAAGCCGCTTGAACTTCTATAAAATTTGCATTTTGCATGTTTTGAGTTTTTTGGGGGCGGCGTTATTTGCAAAATGTTCGCCGTTGTTTGGTCTAGAGAGTAATTTCCTATTAATATCCCTCCAGTTTCATAAGGATTAGACTCGTTGCAATAGAGAAGCATCTGTTCATATGCTTCTCTGCTTAGATTAATATAATATATTCGACTATTATCTTGAAACAACAAATTATCCATCTTCTTTTTTATCCACCAATATATAACCTTCGAAAATCCCATCGTTTTCTCTTTGCTCATAAACAATTGAAAGAGTCTTTTCAGGTTTTGTAATGATATAGTTTTCAATTACTTTTACTGCTGTAGCAGCCGCAAGCCAAACATCATCACTTCTTGCAGGAAAGGTTGGATGCCAACATCCAATCCCGTTTCTTGGTAAGTTGTAATCATCAAATAAATCTCTTTCGCTTTGTATATATGGCGAAATCAACTTATAAAATGAATTGAAATAAAAGGTAGTACCACTCATTATCGTCATATATAAATGCTTTGCTCCCAAGCCTACAGATATGGAAGCTATAATATGACTTTTTCTAAAATCAGCTTTCTGAAAAATATCAAGAACGCTATTTTCTCCTGTGCAATCAATAATTATATCATATTTATCGAGGGCAATATTAGTCTTAAATTCCTCATCAATTGTAAGGGTATCGTTTATTACCTCAATGTTTGCATGTGGATTTAAGGAGTTAAGATAACTGCACAAGGACAGTTCCTTAAGCTCTCCAATATTGCCTACATTTAGAACGTGACGAGATAAATTTCCGACTTCAAATATGTCAGAGTCTATAATCGTAAGATTATAGACCCCTGACCGTACAAGTATTTCTGCTACAGATGCACCAATACAACCTGCTCCAACAAGTAACATCTTTTTTCTAAGTAAAAAGTCGTTCATTTTACCCCTCTGCGATATTTCTTGTTGATTCCAGTTTTCTGAAATAATCCAATCCAACTTTGTTTTTCGGGTTAAAACTTCACTTTTGTCACGCAACCACCATCCATGCTGATTAGTTCGGAAGCCCTTTGCTGTCTTTTTACCGTATGATACAACTGGTAAATATAATGCCTTCCAAAAAACAATTTCAGGCTCACCACCAAAAGTTTTCGGTACAGGAAAGCCAAGTAGAAGTAGATGACGTTTTCCATCTCGAATCTTTGAAATAACATTTTTCAACACATTCATAACATCAATGTGTTGGCTATTACAAGCATCTATCAAATCACCTAAAGTTTCTGGTGCCTGCCACTCATTAATTACTGGAGGCTGCTTCAAAAGTATCCACGGAGCATTAATTGGAGGGGAGATATTCGTTATTGAAAGATGTTTACCCCATTGCGTGTAGTGCTCGATGTTGCCATTTAATGATTTAAATTGCTTTACATAATACACAAATGGCTTGCTTTTATAAACATCTAATTCTGCTATTCCGTATCTGCAATCGGTACTTTCCCATTGCATAAAAGTAACAATATCTTCAGAAAAAGCAAATTGCATTTCTAATATATTACTCAAAGTAAATTCGGGCAACTCAAATGGCTCGTTATCTGAAACCAATTGTCCTTTTGCGGCTAATTCAAGCCAATTAATTGCCCTTTTCACATGGTATAGCAATCGTTCATCAACACTATAAGGCTCTGACTGAAAAGCAGACACCGTATTCACCTCAAGGCACAATGCTCCTTTTCTCCACAACCCATTCCTTTCGACTTTTGAGTTATTAGCCTGATGATACAATGTAACCGTTATACTGTTTTTCACATCAGGATATACATTAATTTTTCCTTTTGGGTAATTAGAGTCAACAACAATATACCATTGAGATATCTGCGGAAAATATGTTGTTTTATACTCAACAGCTATACTTAAACGTAAATACCAAATGTTCAATTCATTTTCAAATTTCCACTCATCTATTATCTCAACTTGCGATAATGAATCTAACGCCCTTCGTGCCTGATTTAATTTATCTAATATTTGTTTTGATTCCATTTATGCAAATCTTCCTTCTGGAATAGCTGCAGATTTTTCAGTACGATTTGTAAATCCCGATCGAGAATTAGATTTTATGGGTTCGGGAGCAGAGGGAAATTCACTGCCAAATAACTCTCTCCATTTGCAAACACTATCATATAATTCTTCACACTCAAAAGCTTCACGAGCAATTTTAGCAGCATCACAAACTGTATCATAAAAATCAGAGTATTCGTCATCAGTAATTCTTGCAAAAACATCATGTTCAGGAACGCCTCTATCAGCTAAGAAGGGTTTGGTAGGGTATTGGGAAACGATATTTTCAAGAGTTAATACAACACCCTCAGCTACACTGGTTATACCATCTGGACAACAATCGCCAATAAAATGCTCTAATGGATAACTCTTTGGATGTTTCATATCTGGATATTGTGTCTTACGCCACCACTTTAATGCCTTAACAACATTTATATAGTGTGTATTACAATTCTTGTTTTTCTCAACTGTCCATCGAATTTGCTCAAGCGGATGTGTTTCATCCCATTCTTCAGCTTCACGGTCAGGAATTAGAAGTGGCTCAGATTTCCATTGCGGTTCGCTATCCGATTTGCAAAATATGTTATAGGCACTTTCAAACAAAGTATTATCAAACGATTTTGTAAGCAACTTTTGTTGAAAGTCTTCAATTGTATATTCAGAAATAATAGCTTTATCTTGCAATACTCCCGTTTCACTTTCACTTGGCGCAGAGGTAGGCACAATATCCAAGTCAACATAACTTAAACTTATACCTATTGACCTCCCTTGAATTCTATACTTGTTTTTGTAGTGCTTATCTAAAAAAGGTACAAATAAATTTAATGCTTCTTCTGGCGTATATTCTTCAGAGTCTAATTTTGTTACAACAATGACATCAACATCTGATTTATTCCCATTTTTGGGTTTAACTGCTGTCGAACGTCTATAACTTCCCTGTAAAAAGGTACAAACAATAATCTTTGATAATGTTTCATCGTCCTCCAACCTTTTTCTTAATGTCGTGTGTCCTGTTTTCAAGTCATTCACTTGATTATAAGACAAACGAATATTTGATAGAAAATCTTTAAAATATGACGGTACAGTAGACATAAATAATCCTCCTTTAGTTTGTAAAGTATATTGACGGCGAATATGAGCAAGAGTCTCGTTGCTCATAATCATATTCATACAAAACACATTTACCAAATCCTCGTGAGTTTTGTCCTAAGAAAAACATAAATGCGTTTGGTGCAGAAGCAAAAATATGTAGCGTTGCTCGTCGCTCTACAGTAGTTCTTTGTGCTATAGCATTATAAACAGAATTAGCAAGAGCCGCTGCATGGTTTCCATCTTCTATTGAAAAGTTTGTGGCGCCGACTTCGTTTGGCGTGCAATTTACGATACGCCCAATAGATAGATTTTTTTCTTTAATGTATTCAACCACATCATTGTAAATGGGGCGAGTAACATTTAATATTAATGCAGAATCAAATTGGTTTTCATCAAACATTTCATATGAAATATCCCAATTAGAATAGTTTCTTTTAGATGATAGTTTTATATCCCATAATTCAGTGCCATTTGTTGCTGACTTTTGTATTGGAAATACATTGATACCAGATTTGCTATCAAGAACCTGTCCTGCAGCAAAAGCTAAAGATGCATGTGTATCTAAAAATACTTGATAAGCGTGCTTGTTGTTGGTATTTGCAATCAAAAAATCTCTCAGTCTGGGATAAATATCGTTGTTCCAATCATATCCATTTTTTAAATTACGACCATCAAACTTATCTAACAGAGATAAGCACATTGTTTCATCTTCTAGATGTACTGCTCCACGAGTAAAACTTTTAACGCCAATAGATATTCTTTTAGGAGAATATTTATCAGCAACAAGAAGAATGCGTTTTTCCAATTCTTCATCAAATGTCTTTCTATCAATACCCTTACCATGTGTTGAAGAAATCATTTGGTCATTCACAGTAGCCGAAGCAATGAAGCAAATTTGGTCAAAAGTCATCATTTGATTGCTATACGAAATATATCGAAACAAAGAATCTCTAACTATTTTTTCTAACGTGTCAATATCAAAAGGAATACATGTAAAACCTATTTTTCTGCCTTGCATAACACTAGTATCAAATCCTTTTAATGACCTTTGTGCTTTATCATCCAATTTATTACGTTGAAATTTATCTATTGAATTAATAAATGTAACAGCATCATTATCACATTGCCCTATTAAAAACAACTCAAATTCAGTTGAACCTACATCATCATTAATAAGGTCTTGCAACCATTTTTTTAGCAAGTTCTTACTAAAAGTATTGATTGTCGATTTTACTTGAACGCTTTTGAAAATTCTATTATTTTCTTCCAATGCAATATCAACTTTATCATCATCAGAATCAAATTCTATATAAATTTTATCCCAATTTTTTTGACACATTGCTTCAAGAACAGATGCAAATGCTTGATACAAATAGCCACGTGATCCTTCTTTTCCACCCACAGTACTCACCCTTTCCAACCAATATTTATTACACCATCCATAGTGAATTTTTACTATTCCATTGTTTCTGCCACTCGTCTTCATTCACAATCGCATCAAATACAGGCTCAAGGAAAGTCTGGATTTCTGCAATGACGAATGGAAACTCAAGCGTGTTATCTTTTATGGTTTTCAAAAAGTATTTCCACCGTTTTTGCATATCCTCATCTTCTGCAAGTGCAACAATATGCTTAAAACTATCTCGGTCGTAAGGAGTACCACGTCTCTGCAAGGTTTCAAAAATAGCGGCTTGTAATTTTGCTCCTTCAAAGTCGAATGTTTTTGATAGATAATAAATATCGTAAAAATCTTTCATTCTGCCTGTCAGCTCAAAGCGTTGCAGTATGGCATCAAACTTCTCGGCAATGGTGCTTTCAAGGGAATAAGTTTTGATTACAGGTGCTTCAAAGTTTGGCAGCTGAGTGTTAATTGTGCGTTCTTCGGCACGGGGGACTATAATATCGCCTACGCCTATATCAACATTGAACGGCACACGCACATTCTTTATCTGTCCGATAATCTGTGTACTGATGCCATGATATTTTCTCTGCGGAGAAATCTCCTCAAAGCCTTTTGCGGTCATCTTGATATAATCATTGCCTGTCGGCGTGTCAATGATTTTACAAATCAAATCCTTCACATTGTCTATTGAATTAGAATATCCACGTAGCAGAAAATCAACATCAATGGTGGCTCGACTTTCAAAGTTTGTAAGAGTGTATATAAACAAACCGCCTTTAAGTATCAGAAAATCATCGCACATGGACTTGGAGAGTTTTCTCAAAAATTCCTCTTGCATAAAAAGCTGTAGGCACTGCTGATAACTAATACCGGAAGATTGTGCTTTGTTTCTTAGTTTCGCCAAAACAGAAGCTACTATATCCGCCATTACAACCACACTCCAATCATGTCTTTCACTCGCTTTTGCACTCGCAAAACTATTGCATATTTCATGAGATTCGGTATATTCTTTTTTGGGTCTTTTACATAACCCTGTACTGCTTTATTAAAAATTTCTTTATCCATCTTGTTCATATTTCGCAACACATCACAAATAGTACGGTCACGATCATAAATACGGACTTTATGGGAATCAATTTCACCCTCGGTTTCACCCAATGCAACCAACTCCGGCTCAACACGATATGCCTTTATAAACGGATAATCAACATTGGTTCGCAGTTTAGAAACATTTTTATCTATAGAAAAATTCCATTCCGAAGGATTTCTGTCACTGTATTTATAATAGAAAAGTGCCGTTTCCATACAAAGAACCGCATCAGGAAACAAACGATTGATTATTACAATTTCGCTTTCTCCATTATCCTGAATCCAATGATAGTAGCCTCGTCTAACTCTTTCAATCAATCCCTCATCTAAAAGTTGTTTTATATCTGCGTAATATACTTTTGATTTCGTAAGTTCAGCAGTAGTCATAACATAATTATAACGGCTAAATAGCTCTTTCAAAGAAACAAATGTATTATTCTTTTGCATTTTCCACCTCTACTTAACTGACCTGAATTTTATCATCAATTAGGTACTTTATTATAAGTATATCTAATTTAATGATGGAAGTCAACAAATTTCAAACAAACAATTTTTATCTCCTAGAGCAGTCAGTTTGCTACAAATGCTCTTATTCTCCACAAGAGAAATACATAGCATTTTCTGTTCGACCATCGCAAATTTGTCAAATACATCTGCACAGATTCTTACCTTATAGTAATAAAAAACAAAACTTGCTCATTGCATTATGTTTATTGGCAAGCTTACATTTTATTCTATAACTATTTTTATCTCATGGAATATATCATTCACACTTTCAATCTCCGTCTCTAATATTAAATTTTGTTGTCAATTATCTTTCCAATAGTTTTTTAAATATTACTACAAATTCCTTTTCAAAACTAAGTGCCGTTCAAAAAAATTAAATTTATTGTAAAACGAAAGTACTTTCTCATTTCCAACAGCAACATTTATAGTTATTGCATTAACATAATTTGAATCTAACCAATCCAAAGCAACATTCATCAATTTACTTCCTATACCTATATGTCTAAACTTATCTTCAACATATATTGAAGATATTTCTCCAACACCATTTAATATTTTTGAAATGCAATAACCAATCTTCATTCCATCTACAAATGCAATAGATATATTAATTATTGCGTCTTTTGAACATATTTCCAATACTCTTTCCTGAAATGTTTTGTCTTTCATTTCATTTGAAAAATATTTAGAGCACCGTTGCAAATATAAATTTAATTTTTTCCATAAAAACTCAACTTCATAAATATCTTTTTCAGAATACTGCAAAATCTTTACGGATTCTCTAAATGATAATTCTTTTGTAAAATCCATACTAAAATCACACCTTTGTAAAACATGAACAACCGATAACTTTAAATTATCAAATAAAGAGGATACATATGGATATTGATTTAGTAAACCACCGACTGGAAATAAAAAAATACGAAGAATATCTTAATGATAATCAAAAAAACTTCGTTATTTTTTCAAAAGAAGGTGTAGGTAAAACTAGTTTTATAGAACACATCTCACAAGCTAGTATTAATAAGTATTATATTAATGTTAAAGCGGTTGAACTTAATGCAGACAACCATGCATCAGATTATTATTTTATGAAAAAATTTATTTGTAGTTTAAATTCTTCATTTCCAGATAAATGTATAAACATAATTAATTTACTTTGTAAAGATTCCCCTGTCGATATATCATTATCTTTAAATATTTTTATTGCCAGTATAAATTTTGAACCGCATTTTAAGGATTCGACGCTAAAAAGTTTAACAATCAAGGCAATTAAAGCCATAGATGAACCCCTGTATGTACATATAGAAAACGTTGAGAAAATTGATAGGCCTTCATTATTATTTTTCATAAGATTGATAAAAGAAATTGACAACATTCATTTCTTTTTTGAGTGTACAACTGACGGATTACAGGTGTGTCAATACCTGAATGAGCAATTCAATCAATTTTCAGTTGATGTGAAATATTTAGAAATAAAAATGCTTGATTGGGAACAAGTTAAAATCGTACTTCAAAAACTAAATTTATGTGTTGATGATAAAGAAAGAGAAATATATAAAGAACTTGACGGAAATATAAAAACTCTTATATTT
>DXYG01000021.1 GCA_019415925.1 Clostridiales bacterium | reverse complement strand
AATTTAGATATTCACAATTTTACTTGCCACAGTATCTCGAAAAACACTGTCATGTTCTACCAGGAGCATGGTCGGGGCAAACTCCGTTATGAGTTGTTCAATCTGCATACGTGAGTACACATCAATAAAGTTGAGCGGTTCATCCCATACATACAAGTGTGCCTTTTCACAAAGGCTTTTCGCAATTAGGACTTTCTTCTTTTGCCCGCCAGAAAAGTCTTTAATATCCTTTTCAAACTGTACACGCTCAAAGTCCATTTTCCTAAGAATTGCCTTGAACAAACTTTCATCAAGGTTGTTTTCTTCTGCAAACTCGGAAAGGGTTCCACATAAATACGATGTATCCTGTGGCACATAAGAAATTACAAGCCCAGAGCCAAGTGTTACTGTACCCGTATAATCTATGGACTGCCCGACTACCAACTTTAACAGGCTACTTTTGCCACTGCCGTTCTTTCCATCAAGCACAATGCGTTCTCCCTGTCTTATTTCAAACGAAACGGGTTCACAAACTGAAATGCCATCATAATAAACTACTACATTCGATAATGATGCAAGCAAATCTGTATGGTAATTAAGCGGTTGTATCTTGAGGGCTTCTGCGGTTTCCACATTTTTCAGCAATGCTGATTTTTGTTCGATTGTCTGTTGTTGTCTCGCTTCTATAGATTTTGAACGCTTCATCATTTTGGCGGCTTTATGACCGACATAACCTTTATCTGCTGCCCCAATTTTGGAAGCTTCTACACGTTCAGACCATACTGCAGAGCGTTTTGCCGACTGCTGTAATCGTCTGATGTCCTTTTGCAAACGTTCGTTCTGAGCCAGTTCAAATTCTTGCTGTTGCTCAAAATTTGACATCCATGATGAAAAGTTTCCTCTTTGCACTTCGATATTCGCTCGGTTAATCGATAGAATATGGTCAACACAATCGTCAAGAAAGCGACGATCGTGAGAAACTAAGATGAATCCCTTTTTCTTTTTCAGATATGTCGCCACACTTTTTCTCGCTTTGGCATCCAAATGGTTGGTAGGTTCATCAATCAGTAGGAAATGCCCTTCATTAAGAAAAAGAGCGGCAAGCAAAACCTTTGTCTGCTCTCCGTTGGAAAGTGTTTCAAAAGGTCGCCAAAGCACATCGACATCAACATCAAGATAAGAAAGTTCTCGCATAAGTTCCCATTCTTCCGCAAGTGGGCAAACCTCCTGCAATATATCCTCTGTAATACGATTCTTATCTGAAACGGGATAAGGAAAATAATCAAACTGTACGGATGATAGGATTTTTCCGCTATACTCATATTTCCCAAGCAGAAGATTCAGAAAGGTTGTTTTACCTCGTCCGTTTCTGCCCACAAAACCAAGCTTCCAATCGGTATCAACCTGGAAACTGACATTTTCAAAAACATTATCATAACTTGTCGGATATGAAAACGTAAGGTTTTCAATTTTAATCATTGACATAAATATTATCCTCCTTTGCGTGTCATACGATATAAAGTCGGTTCGGTGAATGTTTACTCCGTATAGATTTCACCAAAAGGAACCGACACTATACGGAGTGAATCATGTGTAACTATCTGTTCTGCACTATTCATAAAGCACCTCCAAAACAAAATAAGAGCCGCAAGAAAGTTTATCCTTGCAGCTCGTCATAGCATAATAACACCACTAAGCAAAAGTGGCAACAGCACTATATTGAGTAAGATAGACATATAACTTTCTTGCAATAGACACAATAATGCCAAAGTATAGCACTACCGCATATTTTGATTTTATTTGCAAGAAAAGTTAATCATCTTTCCACCTCTTTCTAAATTTCAAAACATTATACCATAAATCGCAGGCAAATACAAGTGGTTACAAGAATTTAACAAATCGCTTATAATACAATCATATAACTTTACTCATTCCTTACTGACCGTAAAATTCAAATTTTTCTTTTGATTAACTCTTATTATACACCAAAAATATGAATATTTCTACCCGCCGTCTATTGACCTCAATTTCGAGGAAAATAGGCGGCTTTTTTTGTTTGAAAAAATTTTTTTAAGAAATTTTTGAAAAAGGGGCGATTTTGGGTGTGCATTTTGACCCCCTTTGTCCAAATGAGTGAAGGGGTTATTTCCGAACCACGAAAACGGAAGCCTTTCACTTGTATTTTGACAACTGAATAAATCATTCACTAAGACTTTATTTCTGATGATTTTAGCCACCTTATCGGGTACGCCGAGACTTCTGCATTGCAGAACAGCGAGAACCCCCGGTATAAGTAATAGGTTGCCCCTGTTACGGCGATGACAGTCAGAAGGATAATGATACTTCTCTACGGAGCTGGCGGAGTACCCGGCAGAGGTGAAATTCCTATGATACAGATTAGCAGTCTGTTCCTTAGTGACTTCCCGTGAGCTTATTGCTCGGCAAGGGGTGTTGAGAACAAATATTGCCCGACCGGTTAGGAAATGAGCCGGTCAAGTACATAGCCATACTGCGATGGCTATGAATTTTACGAAAGGAGGACGCACAAAGTGTCGAACTGCAAAACGATTGCGATATGCAATCAAAAAGGCGGAGTTGGAAAGACAACCACTACGGTAAACCTCGGCGTCGGTCTTGCAATGCAGGGAAAAAAAGTGCTGCTCATAGACGCAGACCCACAGGGCGACTTAACCACTTGTCTCGGTTGGCAGGATACAGACAACTTGGGTATCACGCTTGCAACGAAACTCACAGATGTCATAAATGAAACGATGAATGACCCTACGGTCGGTATTCTGCACCACGACGAAGGTGTTGACCTTGTTCCTGCAAACCTTGAGCTTTCTGCAATGGAATTTAACCTTGTCAACGCAATGAGCAGAGAAACAGCCTTGAGAAATTATCTCAGCGAAGTGAAGGACAAATACGACTATATCCTTATAGATTGTATGCCTTCTCTCGGAATGGTA
This sequence comes from Clostridiales bacterium, assembly GCA_019415925.1. GTDB lineage: Bacteria > Bacillota > Clostridia > Oscillospirales > Acutalibacteraceae > Ruminococcoides. The sequence continues at coordinate 32,067 of DXYG01000021.1, read as the reverse complement.
ACAATCAATGCTCTATCTGCGGCTGACAGCGTTATTATCCCTGTTCAGGCTCAGTATTTACCGGCAAAAGGAATGACGCAGCTTGTTCAGACCATTTCACGAGTAAAGAAGCGTATCAATCCGGGCTTAAAGATTGACGGTATGCTTCTCACTTTGGTGGATAGCCGTACCAACCTCGCCAAAAGCACGATAGAAGCTCTGAGAGAGAACTTCGGTAGTCAAATCAAGATGTATAGAACATATATCCCGATTGCCGTAAAAGCCGCAGAGACTTCTTCCAAAGGCAAGAGCATTTTTGCCTACGAACCCAACAGTACGGTGTCAAAGGCGTACACCGAATTTACAAAGGAGGTGTTAGCCGATGGCAGGAAGAAAGAGCGACTTCACTCTCACGAAGCTCGATGACTTATTTTCTACGCAGGAACAGAGAGATGAAGAAAAGCTTTCAAAAATCCGAGATATTCCCTTGACTGAGATTGACGATTTCCCCGACCACCCTTTTAAGGTGCGTGATGACGAGGATATGGCACAGCTCATTGAGAGTATTAAGGAACGAGGGGTAATCACTCCGGCGACGGTAAGGCAGAAAGAGGACGGCAGATACGAACTCATTTCAGGACACAGGCGAAAGCGAGCCTGTGAGCTTGCCGGGTTTGATACGCTCCGTTGTGAAGTCGTTGAACTGAACCGAGACGAAGCCACGATTTTAATGGTTGAGAGCAACTACCAAAGGTCGCAGATACTTCCCTCGGAAAAAGCCTATGCCTACAAAATGCGTTTGGAAGCAATGAAAAGGCAAGGAGAACGCACGGATTTAACTTGTGACCCACTGGGGGACAAGTTGGTGGGAACAAAATCTGTAATGTTGTTAGCTGATAAATCAGATGACAGCAAAACGCAGATTCAGCGATATATTCGCCTTACAAACCTTGTTCCCGAACTTTTGGATTATGTTGATGAGGGGCGAATTAAAATGCGACCGGCGGTTGAATTGTCTTTTCTCGATGAGGACAGTCAGCGTGATGTGGTTGATGAAATCGACCTGAACGACGCAACCCCGTCCCACGACCAAACAATCCGTATGCGAAAGTTCTTTGAGGAGGGCAAGCTCACAACCGAAGCAATCCAAGCGATTATGTCGGAGGAAAAACCAAACCAAAGGGAGAAAATTGTTTTGAGGGGCGACAGGGTTCGACAGCTTATCCCGAAGAACATTCCCATAAGCCAAACGGAGGATTTTGTGTGCAAGGCGTTGGAGCATTACAACAAGTTCCTGCGAAGCAGAGCCGACCGTGACAGCCGATAGCCTTCCCCCTTTCTCACACTCTAACCCCTATATATACCGGCTATTAACCTGCTGAAAAAATATACCCTATCTCCCTTGAGTATATCTATCTCTAATAACATATAGCTGTCTATAAAAGGGTTCGCACATTTGGAGCAAAAGCAAAATGTCTGCTACGATAAAAAGTTCAGCCAATCGCACCTTTGATGTTTTGACCGGTTTTGATTACGATTAAAGCAGAAAGGAGCGATGGATATGAAAAACAGGCTGATACCTTGTGTTCTTGCCTGCCTGATGATTTTCCTCGTAGGTTGTAACGGTAACACAGCCAAAGAAGCTGCACAGGAGATAACGAAAACGGAGACTTCTTTTCCGGCTGGTAATACTGAAACAAATTCTCAGGAAGATACGGCAGAAGAACCGGAAAGCACGGCAGTTCAGGAGGAAACACCGATTACGGCAGAAGAATGCAAATCAACCGCTGAAAGTCAGACGGTTACGACGGTACAGACAAAACCGGCGGAAGAAAAAACGGCTGATACTCCTGCAACCGAAAAGCCAAAGGCAGAGCCACCGAAGCAGACAACCACGCAGGCTGAACCCGAAAAACAACCGGAACAGCCGAAAGAACAGACAACTGCCGAACAAAAGCCGGTTGAAAAGTCGACTGAAAAGCCGGCAGAACCGAAACCGACAGAGCCGCCCAAGCAGACATTCGATGTCAGCCCTTATGTTAGTTACGCAAAAGAGTATGCGGTAAGCATAGGGCTTTCTCTTGACAGCACGGCGACAGAATGTTGGGACAATCCCATATCCGCAAATCCTAACCGAAGCGGTATCCAGTCTGATATTGAAAGCAGACTGAACCGATACAAGAACAGCGAAGGCTTTACTGCTGTGTGGATATGGACAGAAAAACTATCCGATACGGAGTACAACATCTATATCGGCTACTGCTAAAACAAAATAATTTTAAGCAGACGCACTGAGTTAAATCGGTGCGTTTTTGCATTTCAAGGAGGAAAACGCAATGGTTAAAACAAAATTCAAGAAAGCCGTCTCGCTTATGTTGGCGACGGTTATGAGCCTTACTGCTTTTATGGGCATTGGGGCAACGACAGCCTTTGCAGCCGTAGGAGAAAAAGCCGATGTGTACCTCGTCGATTATCCCCGAAGCGGAGATACCAATAACAACGGCGAATGGGGACACGGCAATCTCAACTATATGAACGGTTGGAAAGGCTTGTCCACGAAATATACGGGACTTCGTGCAATGGGTTCGTATTCGGGTAATATCGCCTACTGTATTGAACCGGGTACAGGTCAGCGGACTGGCGATACTCTTACTGAAAAGGACGAGAACTTCTTCAATAACATCAGCCCGAACGGTACTATTTCCGGCGATGATATTCGCCTGCTTATCGGTCGTATCTTGCAGTACGGGTATCGTGGAGGTATTTCGACAAGCTGGAAGTCGCAGAATGAAAGCGACGCAAATTGTATCGCACACGCTTATGCCACTCAGATTTTGATTTGGGAAACGATTGTCGGCGAAAGAGACGCAAGCTTCAATCACGTTTCTACCGGCGGGTATAATGCAGTGCTTGAATGTGTAAGCTCTGCACACCCACTCCGCAGTAAAATCTTGTCGTACTACAACAGTATGGTAACAAGTGTTCAGAATCACACCAAAGTACCGAGCTTCTGCACAAGGTCAAGCGGTTCTGCAAAGGTAAATGAGCTTGAATGGAACGGAAGTAAGTATGTTGCTACTCTCACCGATACAAACGGTGTGCTTGGCAATTACAATTTCTCGGCAAATATTGACGGCGTTTCGTTCTCTGTCAGCGGAAACAAATTGACTGTTTCGATGGATACCGCACCGAGCAAGGAATTCACTATCACAGCCACAAAGAAAAACGGTGTCCGCAGAGGTGTAGTTGTATGGTCTGACGGTATCCACCAGAATGGCAACGGTATTCAGGATGTGGTCACTTATGCTCAGGAGGTCAGCGACCCGGTCAGCGGCTTTGTCAAAATGAAGGTCAGCTATGGCTCTTGTCAGATTGTAAAGACAAGTGAGGACGGAAAGGTTGACGGTATTCAGTTTACTGTCAGCGGTAACGGCGTCAATCAGACAGTGACAACCGCAAACGGCGGTAAGTTCCAGCTTGATAACCTTATGCCCGGTGTTTATACGGTCACAGAGCAGTCTATTGACAAATATGTACCGCAGGAGGTTCACAGAGTAACTGTTGTTGCCGGTCAGGTGTCCAAGGTCAATTTCAATAATGTTCTCAAGAGAGGTAATCTTCAGGTAATCAAATCCTCCGAGGATAATCTTGTAGAAGGCATTACCTTCCACCTTTACGGCACTTCACTTTCGGGCATTGCCGTAGATGAGTATGCCGTAACAGATAAGAACGGTGTTGCTTCTTTCAATGATGTGCTTATCAGCGGTACTACCCCGTACACTGTTGAAGAAGTAGATACGGCTATCCGTTATGTTGTGCCTGAAAATCAGACCGCACCGATTAACTGGAAAGAGGTTACAACCCGTAATTTCACGAACATTCTCAAAAAGTTTTCCGTGACAGTAACAAAGAGCGACCGTGAGGAAGGTACACCGCAGGGCGACGCTACCCTTGCAGGAGCGATTTACGGTATCTATAAAGGCGAAACCCTTGTGGACAAGTATGTAACGGATAAGAACGGTCAGTTCACCACAAAGGAATATATCTGTGATGACGACTGGACAATCCGTGAAATCACTCCGTCCGAGGGTTATCTGCTTGATACCACTATCCATAAGGTTGGTGCTGAACCGCAGCTTTATACGGTGGAACACAATCAGACAGCAAATGATGTTACCGAACAGGTTATGAAAGGCAATATCGCCATCATCAAGCATACCGATAACGGAGAAACACAGATTGAGACACCTGAAAACGGAGCAACCTTTGAAATCTATCTCAAATCTTCCGGCAGCTTTGACGCAGCAGAAGAAGATGAAAGAGATGTTATCGTCTGTGATGAAAACGGCTTCGGTCAGACAAAGAATATGCCGTATGGTGTATATACCGTTCATCAGACCTCCGACTGGGAAGGTCGTGAGCTTATGAAAGACTTTGATGTGTTCATTGCTCAGGACGGTCAGACCTACCGCTATCTTATTAACAACGCAAACTTTGAAAGCTATATCAAGGTTGTTAAGGTGGACGCAGAAAGCGGTAAAAACATTCCGTATGCCGGTGCAGGCTTCAAAATTTTTGACCCTAACGGCAATCAGGTAACAATGACTTTCACTTATCCTACTCCGACAACGATTGATACTTTCTACACCGACGCAAACGGACAGCTTGTTACACCGGAAAAACTGGAATACGGCAAGGGGTATTCACTTGTTGAGGTTCAGGCTCCTTACGGATATGTGCTTGACAGCACACCGGTGTACTTTGATGTGGCAGAGAAACATTCTTCCGATGAGGGTGGTATTACCGTGATTAAGGTCGATAAGCCTAATATGGCACAGAAAGGTACTGTCAGCATTGAAAAGACCGGCGAGGTATTCTCAGGGGTAAATATCTCCGGAGAGGAAAACGCCGATGTGATTTATCAGCCTGTCTATGAAGTGAAAGGTCTTGCAGGTGCGGTTTATGAGATTACCGCAGCAGAAGATATTATCACTCCCGACGGTACACTCCGTTATGCAAAGGGCGAGGTCGTAGATACTGTAACCACAGATGAAAACGGACTTGCCAAGAGTAAGGAGCTTTATCTCGGCAGATATACGGTAGTTGAAATCACCGCACCGGAGGGTATGGTTATCAATAATGAAGCACACGAGGTCGAGCTGACCTACGCAGGTCAGGAAGTCGCCGTGACCGAAACCGCAACCAGCTTTGTAAACGAGAGACAAAAGGTTACGGTTAGTCTTGAAAAGGCTATCGAAAAGAATGACATCTTCAATATCGGCAAAGGCGATGAAGTGAAGAATATCAGCTTCGGACTTTTTGCCGCCGAGGAACTTGTTTCTGCAAGCGGTACTTCTATCCCGGCTGACGGTCTGATTGAGATTATCTCTCTTTCCGAGAACGGCAAGGCTGTTATCAAAACCGACCTTCCTTTCGGAAGCTACTATGTAAAGGAGCTTGCCACCGACGAGCATTATATCCTTTCCGACAGCAAATATCCGTTTACTTTCAGTTATGCGGGACAGGATACCGAAACTGTTGAGATTGCAGTCAATGACGGCAAGCCGATTGAAAACAAGCTCATCTACGGTTCTGTCTCCGGTAAGAAGATTACCGAGAACGGCGAAGAACTCGGCGGTGCGGTTATCGGACTGTTTAAGGCTGAAGAAACCGAATTTGTAAAAGAAAATGCTTTGATGACTGCTACCTCTGAAAAAGACGGTAGCTTTTCTTTTGAGAAAGTACCGTATGGCAACTGGCTTGTAAGAGAAATCAAGCAGCCGGAGGGCTTCGTGCTTGATGAAACTTCTTATGAAGTTAAAATTTCCGAGGTCGGTCAGGTTATTGAGGTTGAAATCATCAATGAGTATGTTCACGGCAATATCAAGTTGACTAAGGTCGATGAAGATTACCCGGACAACAAGCTGACGGGTGCAACCTTTGAGGTTTACAAAGATGTGAACGGCGACGGTAAACTGGACGACGGCGACGAGCTTATCGGTACGCTTACTGAAACAACTACGGGTATTTACGAGATGAAGGAGCTTCTTTACGGAAAATACCTTGTAAGAGAAACCAAAGCACCGGAAGGCTTTGAGCTTGATAAGGGTGTGTACTCTGTTTTCATTGAAAAGGATGAAACCACCTACGAGGTAGAAAACAAAGTCGGCGTCGGCTTCATTAACACGGCTATGAAAGGAAACCTGAAAATCGTTAAGACTTCCTCTGACGGTAAGGTTGAAGGCTTCACTTTCAGAGTTACGGGAGTAAACGGTTATGACCGCAGCTTCACGACCGATAAGAACGGCGAAATCATTATCGAGGGACTTCGTATCGGCGATTACACCGTTTCCGAGGTTCAGGATACTGTTTCTGCTTCCTATGTGCTTCCTGCGGATAAGATTGCAACCGTAAAGGTCGGCTCTACTACCGTTGTGGAAATGCACAATGAGCTGAGAGACACACCAAAGACCGGAGATAACAGCAATGTCGGCTTGTGGACTGCACTTGCGGGACTTTCTGCCCTCGGTATTGTAGGCACAGCCGTTGTTGCGTACAGAAAAAAGAAGAAGGAGGACAATGAGTAATGGACGCTAAAACAATCGTAGCAGTTGTATTGGTCGCCTTTATTATCGGCGGCTTTATCTTCTTGCAGATTAAGAACAGAAAGAAATAAGGAACGCTTGTGTGGGCGGAGTGAAAACTTCGCCCACGGTTCTTTTACGGAGGTGCATTATGAACAAGCTAAAGACGGTTGACAGCAAGGTGCTTGCAATACTCAGAGAATGCCCCGAAACGAGGTATGACGATATGCAGCTTATCCTTTGCTATTACAACCGATACAGCTATATGAGAGTCGGAGATTTACCGCTTGAGGATATAGTCAACAACTATAAAGGGTACGGCTTGCCGTGCTTTGAGACTATCCGCAGAGCAAGACAGAGAGTGCAATCCCTGTTTCCCGAACTGTCAAGGCAGTGCAGTGGCTGCGACTGCGGAAACATCAGAATTGTGATTGAAGTAAGCTGAGGTGTGGATATGAACGAGGAAAAAAGAAAAATCGGTGAATACACCGTTCTCTGCTCGGTCAATGTGGGCGAAAAGGAGGTTATCTTGGCTTCCAATGAGCAAAGCACAAACGGCAATAAGTTTTTGTGCGGCTTTGCGGAGCGAAACGACCTGTTTGAACTGTGTTCGGAATGTATGGTAAGCGATGACTATATCGAAATCGTACACCTTTTCGGAAGCCGTGTGACAAAGGAAGCGGAGCTTTTCAAGGAACAGGTCGAAAAACTGGATATTCCAATCACAATCATAACGGAAGCCGACTGTATCCCCGACCACTATTCCAAAGACATCAACGGCAAAATCATAGCCATTGACCCCAAGGTATTAAAGCCTGAATTTCAGAGAGCTGACAGACAGCTTTATTATGTTACAGGTGGTTTCGGTGCGTCGGCAAACAGCCGTGGAAGTGCCGTGTTTTGTACCAATCTTCACACCGGCAAATCAACCCGATATGAAAGAATGGATGTTATGGGCGAAATAAAGCCTGAGCGTCTGCCTGAATGGGCAAAGGAAAAGGCACAAGAGCTTTCAAACAAGAAGCGAAATAAAGACAAAGAACGATAAGGAGGACAAAGCAATGAAGGAAAATTTCACTTTTCAGCAAAAGACAAAGCTTCTGACAAAACTGTTTGACGCAGGCTGCAATACCGAAAAGAAATTGCAGCAGCTTGATATGGAGAGCATTTTGAAAATTCCCGGTATCACTATTCCGGATATGAGCCTGATTATCGAGCTTCAGAAGCAGACCAAAGCCAATAAGCTGTTCTCTTTTTTGGGAGGTGGCACTGATGAGCAGGCAGGAACAGAATGACCGCCATATCATTTGGAGCGATATTAGCCTTGACCTTGATGATTGGCGAGAGTCTTTGGAGGAACTGTATCCCGGATATTCCGATGATGAGCTTTACGACATTATGGTAAAATCCAATGCCGAAAATCTTTATGATGAACGAGCAAATCTCAACATTCAGCTTTCACAGCCGATTATCGTAATCGGCGACCTCGGCCGATGGAACGGCAGAGTGTCGGGATACAAGATGATTGATTCCGGCAACATTAAGGACTGCCTTTATTCTGACACCGACTACACAGAATGGTATGTTGACAAATACGGAGACCTTCGAGCCGACGCTGTTCATCACGACGGTACAAACCATTATCTTTACCGTGTATTCAAAGACGGTGTTACCGATACGCAGATTGAAAATCTGCAAGTTAAAATCTACAACGGGAAAGCCACAAGAGCCGACATCACACGAGTTACCAAAAGACTCGGCGATGATATTGCCGGCGTATATGGTTTTTCTATTCCAAAGCAAAGACAACCAAACGAACAAGCGAGGTGATGAAAATGGATTACAGAGTATTGACCGAAGCAGAGCGTAAATACACCTTCAGCCAAAGTCAGCAGCTCTCTATGCAGACCGGTCTTATCGGATATTTGCGTGCCGACTTCGGTTCTACCGGGAACGAGTTTTGGACGACTTGGAACGATTTCAGAAAAGACCTGAAAACCGATGAATTTAAGGCTGAATTTGACGATGTGATAAACGGATTGCGTGACGGCGATGTTTTGTCCGGCAGAAAGGCTATGTCCTCTTACTGTTATTCCACTCCCGACAGTTCCTTTAATGATGACCGCAACCACTACGGCATTCGTCTTGATACGGAAAAGTACAGCTATCTTATGAGGTTTAACCCCAATAGGGGCGAGTACAATCTGTACTGCTATTGCTATCAGAAAGAGTGGCTGAACAGCCACTTGAAAAATGCCGAGCGTGGTATCCGATTTATCGACCCGCACTATCAGGAGCAGTTTCGCATTGCGGACGGAGAAAAAATCTCAATCAAGCTCGGCGACGGCAAAACAATGGAGAGAACTTGCAGATATATCGACGACTACCATTTGGAGGTCGGCACAAATCTCTACCATATCTGCGAATTTGCCGAGCTTTGCGAGAGAAACGGTCATACCGTAGAACCAGCCGCAAAAGAAAACACGAAGCCTGCAAAGGACAAAGAAAAAACACGATAAGGAGGTGCAGACGAGGTGGCAAGGAAATTTGACCTGATTTCGGAGCTGTATGAAAGAACCTGCTTTGCAGTTACAGACAATCCGGTAAACTGGCAATCGTTTCTGAAAACAGCAGGCAGAAATTTCAGGCTCCGATTTGATGAACAGCTTCTCATTTATGCCCAAAGACCCGATGTAACAGCCGTGCTTGAAATCGAACGATGGAACGGCACTTTCGGTCGCTGGGTAAATCGAGGAGCAAAAGGTATTGCCGTATTTGAGGACGCAGACAGAAGCCGTCAAAGGCTGATTCATTACTTTGATATATCAGACACCCACGAAAGCCGACATTCCCGCCCTGTTCCTATTTGGGAGATGAGACCCGAATATGAAGCAGAGGTTATTGAAACGCTTGAAAATACTTTCGGGGCGGTAAACGATACAACGAGTATTGAAAATGTCGTCAAAGAGAGCATTGCAAATGCCGTCGAGGACAATATCGCAGACTATATCTCCGACTTTATGAGTTTGGGTGCAGGCAGCGATATTGAGTATTTGTCTGCCGACGAAGCAAATGCCTTGTATTTGGAGCTTGTCAGAAACAGCGTGTCATATATGGTTATGGCTCGATTGGGACTGAACGCAGACAAGGTCTATTCTCCCGATGACTTTGCCGGGATTTCAAGCTTCAATTCACAGGAAGTTCTCAATGCGGTGGGTATTGCTACAAGCGACATTGCTGAAATGGCGTTGCTTCCTGTCAGCAGAACAATCAGCACGCTCAGTAAGGAAAATCGCATAATTGATGAACAGGGGCAATCCGAATACAATAAAGACATCAAAGACGAAAGGAGTCAAAGCGATGAGCGAAATCACATACACGATGGTGGGAGATTACAATCTTCCGAACCTGAAGCTGCCGGAGCAGACGGAAGTGACTCTCGGCAGATGGTCGCAGATGAGGAGAACTTATCTGAAGGAACATCACAAAATCCTGTACTACAATCTTCTGACGAAAGGGATTCTGAACAGTTACTTGGCGGAGGTTCAGCAGAGAGCGAGCGAACTGGAGGAAACTCTCGTGAAGCAGATGGCACAGAAAGCCGGGCTGACGGAGCAGATGAAAGCGGAAGATATGATGAAGTGGGTTCGCCTGATGAACAACATCAGGAACTCGGCACAGGAAATCGTGAAGAATCAGGTAATATTCGCTTAGAGTATTACGACAGAAACCACGAGGACAAGAGCCTGCCGTTTTTCGGTGGTGACGATACTATCCGAGAAATACTCGGCACTACCCCGCATTTGTCCGCTTCAAAGGAAGAAATCAAAGACTTCTATGAGAGAAATACGGACAATGCGACCCGTACCGAATATATCAAGGGTATTTTCAACAACGATTACACCCGGCTTACCTTAAACGACGGCAGGCTTGTTGGATACAAAACATTTCAGAATGTCCTCCACTTGTGGGAGGGCGAATACGAAAACAGAACCGCTCAGAGCTTCTATGACTGGGGCGTTATCGCACAGCATTTTGAAGCAATGAGACTTTTGGGAGAATTGACCGATACAATGAAGCCGCTTCCGTCTATGGACGGTCAGTTGACTCTCATAATGGGCAATCAGGCAGAGGAACAAAAAACCTCTGCCTTTACTTTTTCTCAGGAAATCATAGACGCTGTACTGACCCGTGGAAGCGGAGTTTCCGAGGGCAAAATGCGTATCTATGAGCAGTTTGAAAAGAGCCTTTCTGCTAAAGAGAACGCCGACTTCTTGAAAAACGAATACGGTTGGGGCGGCTCTTACCCTGTCATTATCGGTGCAGGCATTGACGAACAGCACGACGGAAAAGGTATCACAATTTCAAAAGGTATCGGAAGCGACAAGCCACACATTACGCTTTCTTGGTCTCAGGTTGAAAAGCGTATCGGAGACCTTATCCGTATGGACAGATACCTAAACCCAAAGGAAAAAGAAAAGTACCCTGAATGGCTTGAAAAGCAGGAAGAAAGGCGAGCCGAGCTTGCAGAGCAGAGAAAAAACCGTGAGATACTTTCTACCGCACCGCCTGAACCTGAAAACAAAGAGGACGAACCGGAAGCACAGTATGAATATCATCTCGGCGACAGCGTTTATATCGGGGCTTCGCAGTATGAGATTTTGTCCTTTGATGAAAACCGTGTAATGCTTTATGACTTTGATATGCCGCTTTTCAACAAGGAGCTTTCAAGGGAAGAATTTGACCGCAAAGTGCGTGAAAATCCAATGAACGACCACTTGAAGGTCAGTGTATTACCGGCGGAAGAAAAAACCGTTACAGGCGAAAATGAAACTCAAAATGATACCGAAACCGTACAGGATTTCAGTCCGAAAACCGGTTATGACGATGCCTTCTTTATCGACCGGTACAATGAAAGCGTTACTTGGATGTACTATAACCCCGACAGCAATGCCGGAGGTCAGTATGTTACAAATACGCTTTCTTTTGACGAGATACAGCAAGCTGCACGGGAATATGACTCGACTGAGGATTTCTTTGATTACCTCGGCAGCATTGCAAATCAGGAGCTTGCCGATGTAGGTACTGAATGGTTTGAGGACGCAGACCGAGAATTTCACAGGACACCGGATTTGACCGACTGTACCTCTGCCACAATGGAAACTCTTATTAAAAACGCTGAAAGAGCTGATATGGTAGCAACAAATATCGGGAATGTACCGATTGAGGATTACAGAGAAATCGTTGCTACTCAAAACGGTTTTGACAGTTATGAGGAAATGTATAACGAGGGTGTTCGTATCGGCAACGGTTACGACAAAGAGCCTGAACCGATTGTACCCGCTTGGGAGCAAAAGAAAAAGTCAAAGGTAAAGAGCTTTGACCTCCACCCGGATATTCCGATGTCGGAGCGACACAACTTTGACCTTGCCAATAATCAGGTTGAAGAAGTGAACAAAAAAGAGCGTTTTCACAGAAACTATGCAGCGATTAAGGTCTTGAAGGATTGTCAAAACGAAAACCGTTTTGCAACACCTGACGAGCAGAAAATCTTGTCGAGATATGTCGGTTGGGGCGGTATTCCCGAAGCCTTTGACGAACGAGCCGGAGCTTGGCATACAGAGTATGCAATGCTGAAAAATATCCTAACGCCGGAGGAATATGCGTCGGCAAGAGAAAGCACCTTGACCGCCTTTTACACTCCGCCCGAAGTATCTACCGCCATTTACAAGGTGTTGGAACAGATGGGATTTCAGGAGGGCAACCTGCTTGAGCCGTCCTGCGGTATCGGTAACTTCATCGGTATGCTGCCTAAGTCAATGGAAAACGCAAAGGTTTACGGTGTTGAGCTTGATACCATTTCAGCCGGTATCGCTCAGCAGCTTTATCAGAAATCTTCCATTGCGGCACAGGGCTTTGAGGAAGTAAATGTCCCCGACAGCTTCTTTGACGGTGTTATCGGCAACGTGCCTTTCGGAGATTTCAAAGTCTCCGATAAACGATATGACAAGTACAACTTCTTAATCCACGATTATTTCTTTGCAAAATCGCTTGATAAATTACGACCCGGCGGTGTGATGGCTCTTGTGACAAGCAAAGGAACTATGGACAAGGAAAACTCCAATGTCCGAAAATATATCGCACAGAGGGCGGAGCTTCTCGGAGCAATCAGACTTCCGAATGACACCTTCAAAGGCAATGCCGGAACAGAGGTTGTATCCGATATTCTGTTTTTGCAAAAGCGAGACAGGCTCATAGATATTGAACCGGATTGGGTTCATCTTGACACCGACGAAAACGGTATAAGGATGAACTCATATTTTGTTCAGCACCCGGAAATGATACTCGGCGAAATGAAAATGGTAAGCGGTCGTTTCGGACCGGAAGCAACCTGTGAACCGTTTGAAAATGCCGACCTTTCGGAGCTTTTGAACGAAGCAGTCTCAAACATTCACGGAGAAATCTCCGAATACGAGGTTGCCGACGAGCTGGAGGAAGAAGATAATTCTATCCCGGCAGACCCTACGGTAAGGAACTTCTCTTACACAATTTTGGACGATAAAATCTATTTCCGTGAGAACTCCCGTATGTCCCCGGTGGAGGTATCGGCAACCGCCGAGAACCGTATCAAGGGTATGATTGGGATAAGAGATTGCGTTCGCAACCTGATTGAACTGCAAACCGAGGATTACCCCGACAGCGAAATCAAACAGGCACAGGAAAAGCTGAACACTCTGTATGACAGCTTTACAAAGAAGTACGGACTGATTAACAGCCGTGCCAATACTTCCGCCTTTTCCGATGACAGCTCCTATGCTCTGCTCTCTGCTCTTGAGGTCTTGGACGAAAATGGCGAACTGGAACGCAAGGCGGATATGTTCTTCAAGAGAACGATTAAACCGCACAAGCCTGTAACGGAGGTTGACACCGCAGACGAAGCTCTCGCTGTCTCTATGGGCGAAAAAGCAGCCATTGATATGGCATATATGATGGAGTTGTCCGGCAAAAGTGAGGAAGAATTATTTTCTGACTTAAAGGGTGTTATCTTCTTAAATCCCCTTTATGAGTACGGCAATTCTTATGAGCCGAAGTATCTGATGGCAGACGAATATCTGTCGGGCAATGTTCGTGAGAAGCTGGCAACAGCCAAAAGGTCTGCGACTCTGTATCCCGAAGATTACACCGTCAATGTGCAGGCACTTGAAAAGGTGCAGCCAAAGGATTTGACGGCAAGCGAGATTTCCGTAAGGCTCGGTGCGACTTGGATACCGCCCGAAATATTCCAACAGTTTATGTTTGAGTTTCTCGATACGCCACGCTATGCACAGTGGAATATCAAGGTTCACTACTCTCAGTTTACCGGAGAATGGAACATTGAGGGAAAGAGCTATGACCGTTCCAATGTTAAAGCGTACAGCACATACGGCACTTCCCGTATCAACGCATATAAGATAATCGAGGAAACTCTGAACCTGAAAGATGTCCGTATCTTTGACTATATCGAAGATGACGAGGGCAAAAAGAAAGCAGTTCTCAATAAAAAGGAAACGGCAATCGCACAGGCAAAGCAGGAACTCATAAAGCAGGGCTTTCAGGACTGGATATGGGATGACCCTGCCCGCCGAGAAAAACTTACGAAAATGTATAACGAGAAATTCAATAGTATTCGTCCTCGTGAGTACGACGGAAGCCACATTGTTTTCAACGGTATGAACCCGGAAATCGAACTCCGTGAACATCAGAAAAATGCGGTTGCACACATTCTGTACGGCGGCAATACGCTGTTGGCACACGCAGTCGGTGCAGGTAAAACTTTTGAGATGGTGGCGGCTGCTATGGAGTCCAAACGACTCGGACTTTGCAATAAGTCTCTGTTCGTAGTCCCGAATCACTTAACCGAGCAATGGGCGGCGGAGTTCTTGCAGCTCTATCCGGCGGCGAATATTCTTGTGGCGACAAAGCGAGATTTTGAGACCAAGAACCGCAAAAAGTTCTGCGGTCGAATTGCTACGGGAGATTACGACGCAGTAATTATCGGTCATTCTCAGTTTGAGAAAATCCCGATGTCCATTGAAAGACAGAGGGCAATTCTTGAGCAACAGCTTGAAGAACTGACAGACGGTATTATGGATTTGAAGCGAAATCGTGGAGAAAACTTCTCCATTAAACAGCTTGAAAAGTCTAAAAAGTCCGTGAAGCAAAAGCTGGAAAAGCTCAACGACCAAAGCCGCAAGGACGATGTTGTTACCTTTGAAGAACTCGGTGTGGACAGGCTCTTTATTGACGAGAGTCATTATTACAAGAACCTCTACCTTTACACCAAAATGCGTAATGTGGGCGGTATCGCTCAGACGGAAGCACAGAAATCCTCCGACCTGTTTATGAAGTGCCGATACCTTGACGAGCTTACAGGCGGTCGAGGAACGGTATTTGCAACCGGTACTCCTATCTCAAACAGTATGGTGGAACTCTATACCATTCAGCGATACTTGCAGTACAACACGCTTGTGAAAAACAATTTACAGCACTTCGACTCGTGGGCAAGTACCTTTGGAGAGACTGTAACAGCCGTAGAGCTTACCCCGGAGGGAACGGGTTACAGAGCGAAAACCCGCTTTGCAAAATTCTATAACCTTCCGGAGCTTATGGCGATGTTTAAGGAGGTCGCCGACATTAAGACGGCGGATATGTTGGAATTGCCTGTGCCGGATGCACACTTCCACAATGTTGCAGTCAAGCCGTCTGAAATGCAGAAAGAAATGGTTGCTTCCCTTGCGGAGCGAGCCGAGAAAGTCCGTGGTGGCGGTGTGGATTCGAGTGTAGATAATATGCTCAAAATCACAAACGACGGTAGAAAGTTGGCTCTTGACCAGCGTATGCTCAACGATATGCTGCCTGATTTTGAGGGCAGTAAAATCAACGCCTGCGTCGATAACATCTACCGTATTTGGGAGGAAACAGCCGATAAAAAATCAGCACAGCTTGTGTTCTGCGACCTTTCAACGCCAAAAAACGACGGCACATTCTCGGTATATAACGACATCAGAAAGAAGCTCATAGAGCGTGGTGTCCCCGAAAGCGAAGTCCGCTTTATCCACGAAGCAGATACCGATGTGAAGAAAAAAGAACTGTTCCAAAAGACCCGTAAAGGCGAGGTCAGAGTGCTTCTCGGTTCTACGCAGAAGATGGGAGCTGGCACGAATGTTCAGGACAGACTTATCGCACTTCACGATGTGGATTGTCCGTGGAGACCGTCAGACTTGGAGCAGCGTTCCGGTCGAATTATCCGTCAGGGCAACTCAAACCCTGATGTAGATATTTACCGCTATGTAACGGAGCAGACCTTTGACGCATATCTCTATCAGCTTGTAGAGGGAAAGCAAAAGTTCGCCAGTCAGATTATGACGAGCAAATCCCCGGTGCGTTCTGCCGAGGATATTGATGAAACCGCCCTGTCCTATGCAGAGATTAAAATGCTTGCCACCGGCAATCCGTATATTAAGGAGAAGATGGATTTGGATATTCAAGTCCAAAAGCTGAAGCTCTTAAAATCCAACTTTCTATCTGAAAAATACGCTTTGGAAGATAAGATAATCAAATATTATCCGCAGCGAATTAAAGCTTTGGAAAACCGCATTGAAGGCTTGAAGCAAGATGTAGATACTGCGAAACAGCACCCGAAACCAACGGAAGACCGCTTTGTCGGTATGGAGGTTAAGGGTGTTTTTTATTCCGAAAAAGCCGACGCCGGTAAAGCAATCATTGAAGCCTGCAAGCAGATGAACAGCCCCGACCCTATTCCTCTCGGCAAGTACCGAGGGTTTGAAACGGAGCTGCTTTTTAATACCGCAGAGCGAAATTATGAGGTTCGACTGAAAGGTGCAACAAGCAGAAATGTTCCTCTCGGCGATGACGCATACGGCAATATTATCCGCCTCGATAACGGAATTGAGAGATTTGCCGAGAGCTTGTCGCTTGCGGAAAATGACCTTGAGAACACCAAAAATCAGTTGGAAACCGCAAAGAAAGAAGTCCAAAAACCATTTATTGGGGAGGAAGAATTGAAAACAAAGCTTGCCCGACTGGACGAGCTGAATATTCTGCTCAATATGGATAAGCGAGAAAACGAAATTGTCGGCGGCGAACCCGATGAGGGCGAAGTGCCGAACACACGAAAGGAGAAAACCTATGAACGATAAAATGACACCCGATAAGGAAAGAGAAAACTGCCCTTGCAGAAAAGCAATCATTAACCCTTTTGATGCAATGATGATGGTTGTGGTCAGGAGACTTGATAAAGCATATCTCGAATTAAAAAGAAGCAAACCGCCCGCAAAGGAAGCAGAATTTGCCCTTAGAAATGCAAAGCTTTCTTTCTACGGAGAGTTGGTTCGACAGAGCATTGAAACGGTGTTTTCGCCGGAAGAAATCATTGCTTTGTATGAAAACGACGACCTTGCGGGAGGTGCTTGGACTGTTTGGAATGACATCGGCTGCCCTGTTGATAAGATACTCATTATCATTGCAAAGCTCAGTATCAACGAACCGATACAGAAAGCGGTTGCCGATTTGCTGATGTAAAAAGGCGGTGATACCTATGCCGTATATTGCACCGGAAGTCATAACCGAAGCCAAACGAATGGATTTATTAACCTATCTCAGAGAGTATGAACCGGGCGAGCTTGTCAAGTTTTCAAGCAACACCTACACCACAAGAACCCACGACAGTTTGAAGATTTCCAACGGAAAATGGATGTGGTGGTCGAGAGGTATCGGGGGCAAATCCGCCCTCGATTACCTTATCAAAGTCCGTGGAATGGATTTTGTGCAGGCGGTTCAGACCATTATGGGAAACGGTTCAGTCAGCTTTCCGACTTGTGAAAACATCAAAAGCTATGAGGAACAACCCTTGCTTCTGCCTGAAAAAAGTCCTACTGCCGATGTGGTATTTGATTACCTTTTCGGGCGTGGGATTGATTATGAAATCATCAACCACTGTTTGGAACAGGAGCTAATCATTGAGTCGCTCCCATATCACAATGCTGTTTTTATCGGCTATGACGAGAACAAAGAACCTAAATACGCCGCTTACAGAGCAACAAATCAATCAAGGATTATGGGCGACTGCACCGGCAGTAAAAAGCAATATTCTTTCCGCCTGACTGCCGAAAACACCGGAGAGGTTCATCTTTTTGAGTGTGCCATTGACCTGCTTTCCTATGCAACTTTGATGAAGCTGGAGGGCAAAGACTGGCGACAGTTTAACCTTGTTTCTCTTGCGGGAGTGTATTCCCCAAAGCAGAAAATCGAGGACTCAAAAGTGCCTGTTACACTCGGCAGGCTGCTTGAAAAAGACAAAACAATCAAGCGAATTGTTCTTCATTTGGATAATGATATTGCTGGAAGAAAAGCAACCAAAGCGTTGCAGACGATTCTTTCAGATAATTATGAAGTCGTTGATGACCCTCCCCAATACGGGAAAGATGTCAACGACTTTCTTTGTAAACGCTTGGGAATAAAAGATAAAACCGAAAGGAGTTTTGCACGATGAAACTAAAAGAAATCAGAGAAATGTACCCGGAGGGTACGCAGATTGTACTCACTGAAATGGCTGGCGAAAGTCAAATGCCCTACGGTCTGAAAGGAACGGTTAAGTTCGTTGACGACGCCGGACAGATTCATATGAGTTGGGAAAACGGAAGCTCTCTCGCTTTGAATATTCACGAAGATACCTTTGAAAAGGTCGAAGCACCAGAGAAGATTTCCGTCATTCTCGTTGAGCCGGGCAGGTATCCGAAGCTCATTGAAATCGAGGATACGCTGGAAGCAATGCAGTCTCTTGTGGAGGGAGATATTGAAGAATATATGCCCTTTGAGGACGAGGTTGCCATCATCTGCAACGATGAAGGAAAGATGAACGGCTTGCCGCTGAACAGGGCTGTTTATTCCGAGCCTGAGAATGTTGAGATGAGTTATCCGCAGTTGAAAGCTCATTTCCGGCAGGCAGAAAAAGAAAGAAACCACACGACCGGATATATTGTTTTTACGGCTGACAGCTTTGACAAGCCTTACACAGAAGAACAAAGAACCTATGTTGTCAGCAGTAACAATAAGGCTTTCATTGAGGGTATGGGCGGATATTCTATCTATGCTTCTTCCCTTGACGGTTCGGATAAATGTGTGCGACTGGAAGCATATATGGCTGATGAACACGGCGGCAAGGACGGTTGGAAGATTGAAAAATGTTATGTAAAAGACGACAGCAACCGTGAAATGCTCGACATTATTGCCGGCAAGTTCTTCATTGCATACGCACCGATTGAGTCGGAAAAGTTTCTCAGTATGCCGAAAGAACTGGCTCGTAAGTACGAGGAAAAGTTCAAATATCCGGAGAGGTTTTACAAGTCTTTGGACGGTATTGAAGCAAAGCCGTATAAGCCGGTCTCCAAGGATATGGAGAGATAAAAGTCAATCTATGGGGCAACCCTGAGTGTCTGCATAATCTTAGCGAGCAGACCATTTATGGACAGGAATGTCCAAAACGGTACACTCGTTAGGGGTTGCCCCTAATACCCCAAGCAAGAAAGGAGCATAAGCAATGCGGGAGATAGTATTGGTCGCCGCCGGTTTAATCATAGGCGGCTTTTTCGGAGTAACAACAATGTGCCTGTTTCAGATAAATCGGGACAGGCACTATATTTACAGAAAGGACAGCGATAAAAATGAGCAAGAGAAACATTGAAAAGCACATTCTGATGAACAAGGCAGAAGCTCAGGATTTGCAGAAAAAAGCAAAACGGGCGTGTCTTTCCGAAGGCGGTCTTATCCGTTTGCTTCTCAAAGGATACGAGCCGAGAGAAAAGCCCGACGAAAGATTTTACGATGTTATGCGGGAGCTTTCAGCTATCGGCAACAACATCAATCAGCTTGCCGCCAAAGCAAACACGCTTGGCTTTGTGGACGCACCACAGCTTAAAAAAGAAGCCGAACGCTGGCATAAGTTTCAGGCTGATGTGGAGCGTATTTTTTTAAGACCCGATAAGAGCGATATGAAATGGCAGTAAGTAAATTGTGGTCGGTCACATCAAGGCTCGGTCAGGTAATCGACTATGCCGCCAATCCCGAAAAGACGGCGGCAGATATTTACACCGAGGAACAGTATCAGGCTCTCCGTGATGTTCTCAGCTATGCAAAGGACGAAGAAAAAACCGAGTGTGAATTTTTCGTTGAGGGTATCAACTGCAACCCTGCGACCGCAAGAGACCAGTTTGTTTCTGTGAAAAAAGCATACGGCAAAGACGACGGCATACAAGCCTATCACGGATACCTGAGCTTTAAGGAACAGGACATATCCCCGGAGCTTGCACAGAAAATCGGAATGGAATTTGCAAACGAGGTGTGGGGCAAAAGATTTCAGGTGGTGGTTACTACTCATCTGAACACGAAGCACCTGCACTGCCACTATGTAATCAACTCCGTTTCCTTTGTGGACGGCAAGCGGTTATGGGGCGATGAAAAAGCGTGGTTCAAGTTCCGCTTGGTTGCCGACCGTCTCTGTGAGAAGTACGGACTGTATTACAATCCGAACCCAAACCGCAGTAAGCAATCCTCTTATTACTACAAACAGGAGCAAGCCGGTATGCCGAGCCGATATTCCATTACCCGTGACGCCATTGATGAAGCGATTGCACACAGCACCAACTTAAAGACCTTTGATTATATTCTCACGCAGATGGGCTATGAGCATTGTCTCAGCGACAGCCGAAAGTATTGGACGATTGTTCCGAAAGGATACAAGAAGCCTATACGACTTAAATCCCTCGGAGAGAATTATACAGAGGACGCAATCAAGCGTAGGCTGACGGAAAATCAAAAGGTTCTTATCGTTCCTTTCGCAAAGGAAACGGTAAGAGTCAGACAGTACCGACTGCCCACAAGAGAACACAGAATCAAAAAGGTCGGCGGACTGTATGGGCTGTATCTGCATTACTGCTATAAGCTGGGTTATCTGCCGAAGTACAAAAAACAGAATACCGCAAGGCTTCACTATCTTTTGAAAGAAGATTTGCTGAAGCTCGACAAAATCACTCAGGAGACAAGGCTGCTTGGACGGGAGAACATTTCTACCGACGAGCAGCTTTTCTCATATAAAGAGTCCGTGTTGTCGCAAATCAAATCCTTGACTGACGATAGAACGCACCTGCGAAAACAGTTAAGAAGAAATTTGAGTGACGATGAGCTATCAAATGTCAAAGAGCAGATTACGGCAATCACGAACAAGCTGTGGACTCTCCGCAAAGAGGTCGGTCTTTGTGATGATATAGCCGAAAGGTCAAAGGTCATTGAAGCCAACCTTGAAACGGTAAGAGTTTACGAAGAAAAACAAGAAAGAAAGGAGCAGAACCGTAATGACAAACGGAGGTGATGCGGCAGAACAGGTCGTCAGGCTATCGCTTGAGGGCTTTGAAGTAGCCGCCAAATTAAGCGGAGCGGCAGCAAAGAATATTGCCGTTCTTTTAGTCTCTGTTCTCAAACAGGAACAGAAAACAAAAGGCAAGGCTCGACTTACCAATATGATTAAGTCGGGCAAGGAGCTGAAAGTGTTTTCTATCCCCAACAAGGACTTGAAAAAGTTTACCGAGCAGGCAAAACGCTACGGCGTTCTCTACTGCGTACTCAGGGATAAAAACACAAAGGGCGATAATGTACCGATTGATATTATTGCCCGTGCAGAGGACGCTTCCAAAATTCAGAGAATCGTTGAGAGATTTGAACTCGGTAAAGTTGATAAGGCTGCGATTGTCACCGAGTCTCAGAAGGCTGTCGAAAAGCGTGAAGCTTTGGAGAAAGACAAGCCGACGAAAACCAAAAACGAAATCATCACTGAGGAAGCCGTCAGAAAACCTATTCAGAAAGAGGGGTATTCCCAGTCAAACCCCACAGTCGCCAAAACGGACAAAAACCCTCCGTCAAGGCACGACTCCGAGCCGGTAGATATGCAAACTGATAAGGGTACTGTAAGCGACAGACAGAGAAAGCCGTCGGTGAAAGCAAAGCTTGACCGATACAAGGCACAGTCCAAGCAGCAGAAAGAAGCAGAACGCAAAGAACCGGAGGTATCAAAGCCGGAGGTAAAGAACGCCCCGGCACAGACCGTACACCAGCAGCCGAAACCCAAAAACAAAAATGTGAAAGAGAGGTAATCACAATGACAAACAATTTTACCCCTGCTAAGGCAGGACAGCAGAGCAAACGACTTTCCAAAGAGGAATACGCCGAGAAGATGAAGGCTGAAAAAGAAGCCGTATATCAGATGGCGGACGACACCGCAAAGGCGATTGTTTCCGACCCGGAAAAGTTCAAAGCCTTTCTTGATACGCAGAGCCGACTTGACAGATACTCTGCGGTCAACGCACTTCTGATTTTCAAGCAGCTTCCCGAAGCAAGCCAGCTCAAAAACTTTGACGACTGGAGCAAGGACAATGTGAAAATTCAGAAAGGTGCGAAAAGCATTTCCATTCTTGAGCCTGTCGAGTATGCCAAGAGAGACGGTACGACCGGCATTTCCTACAATGTGAAAAAGGTCTTTGATGTTTCGCAGACCAACGGCAAGAGACCGCCTGCACCGACTGTTAACCGTGACCCGAAAGCACTCATTACCGTTATGCTGGATTCTTCCCCTGTTGAAGTGGAAGCAACAAATGAACTTCCGTATCCCAATATGGCGGCGTTTTACAACAACGAGGAACAGACCTTGTATGTAAAGCGTGATGTGGGAGACAGCGTAGCGGTCGCTCAGTGCGTAGCACAGGAGCTTGGCCACGCACAGCTCTCCATCAACAGCGACAGTTACAGCAGAGCGGATATGGGCTTTCAGGCGGTTTGTATCGGCTATATGCTTTGCAAGAAGTACGGCGTCGATACACAGAATTTTGCAATCAACCGTATCCCTGAGAAGCTCGCAGGCAAAGAGCCGAAGGATATTCGCTATGAGCTTTCCAAAACGAGAAATGCGATGGCGGATATTCACTCCCGTGTTTCCGATGAGCTTTACAAGAAGAAGCAGGAACGAAGCAAAGACTACGAAAGATAAGGTGAGACTATGGCGAAGGAAGAAATGTATCATATCGCATTGGACGATTATGAACACGGCATTATTATCCGTTCTCTCAACGACGAGAAAACAGATTTGATGAACGAGGGCAAATCTACCGATGCGGTGGACGACCTTATCATCAAGGTCGGAACTGCCCCAAAGAAAAAGTTTAGAGTTATCGAAAAGGAACGCTCCTGTGAATCGAGATAACGAAAGGCAGTCTGCGATTATTCTTTCCGTCATCGGTATTATCCCGGTCGTATGGCTGGCACTTCTGATTGCACCCTCTGTAAAAGGAGGATTGCCGGAAATACTGCCGAGCCTATTAACAGCGTTCAACAACCCATTCCATATTGAGCTATGCGAGGACAGCCTAAAAACTGTCCTCGTTTTGCTTCTCTGCTATGCAATGGGTATCGGGATTTACTTCTCAACACAGAAGAATTACCGAAGGCGTGAAGAACACGGTTCTGCGAAATGGGGCAACGCAAGAGCCGTAAACAAAAAATACAGACAGTCTCCGGCTTCTGCAAATAAGCTGATGACGCAAAATGTCTGTATCGGACTCAATGCGAAGAAACACCGAAGAAACTTAAACACCCTTGTGTGCGGCGGTTCGGGAGCCGGTAAGACAAGGTTTTACTGCAAGCCGAATCTTATGCAGTGCAACACATCATTTGTCATTCTTGACCCAAAGGGCGAAATACTGAGAGACACCGGAAAGCTGCTTGAAAGTAAAGGCTATGAAGTCCGTGTTCTCGATTTGATTTCAATGGAGAAAAGCCATTGCTATAACCCGTTTGTCTATTTGCAGAACGACAACGATGTGCAAAAGCTCGTGACGAACCTTTTTAAGAGTACCACTCCGAAAGGCAGTCAGGCACAAGACCCCTTTTGGGATACCTCGGCTTCAATGCTTCTGCTTGCACTTGTATTTTATCTTCATTATGAAGCACCCGAAGATGAACAGAACTTTGCAATGATAATGGAAATGCTCAGAGCCGGTGCGATTGAGGACGAGGAGGACACAAGACCTTCTCCTCTTGATGAACTGTTTGCGGAATTGGAGATGTCGAATCCCGACCATATCGCTTTGAAGTATTACCGTTCCTATCATTCAGGTGCGGCGAAAACTTTGAAGTCCATACAGATAACCCTTGCGGCAAGACTGGAAAAGTTTAACCTTGAAAGTCTTGCTTCTTTAACTACCACAGACGAGCTTGACCTCCCATCACTCGGAGAGCAAAAGGTCGCTCTGTTCGCTTTGATACCGGACAACGATTCCAGCTTTAACTTCTTGGTATCTATCCTTTACACACAGCTTTTTCAGCAGTTGTTTTATGCTGCCGACCATATTCACGGAGGCTCGCTTCCCGTTCCCGTGCATTTCCTGATGGACGAATTTGCGAATGTGAGCCTGCCCGATGACTTTGACAAGATACTGTCGGTTATGCGTTCCCGTGGAGTATCGGTAAGTATCATCTTGCAGAACTTGGCTCAGTTAAAAGCCTTGTTTGAAAAGCAATGGGAAAGTATTGTGGGCAACTGCGACGAGTTTCTGTATCTCGGCGGCAACGAGCAAAGCACCCACAAATATGTGTCCGAGCTTCTCGGTAAGGAAACCATTGATACCAACACTTTCGGAAAGAGTACCGGTCGAAGCGGTAACTACTCCACAAATTATCAGATTAGCGGTCGAGAGCTTTTAACCCCTGATGAGGTTCGTATGCTTGATAACCAATACGCAATTCTGTTTATTCGTGGAGAACGCCCCGTTATGGACTTCAAGTATGACATCTTGAAGCACCCGAATGTGGCACTTACAACCGATGGAAAGGCTTCTGCCTATAAGCACGGCGAAGTTACCGTCAAGCACTCATCAATTTCCGTTCTTTCTATTGACCCGGAAGAACTTCCGGAGGAAAGCTACGGAGAAACCAATTACGAGCTTCTGTCCGACGAGGATTTTGAAGTAAATAAAAACTTATTTTAACGGAGGAAAACACAATGAACATTTTTAAGAAGAACAACGAAAAGAAAACTACTCAGAAGTTGCCTATGACCGGAAAGGTTCGGAAAGGCTTCCGTGCTTACTGCGCCGTAATCGCAGCAGCAACTCTTGTTTGCGGTATGAGCGTTACCGCTTTTGCCGCCAGCGACCCGATTACCGTGGTCAACAATCTGTCCGATTTCATCTTCGGTCTTATCCGTGCCATCGGTCTTATCCTGCTTGGCTTCGGTATCGTTCAGGTCGGTCTCTCTTTGAAGTCTCACGACCCGTCTCAGAGAGCCAACGGTTTCCTGACCCTTGCAGGCGGTATCATCATCACCTTTGCAAAGGAAATCCTGACCCTTATTACCGGTTAAGAGAACACAGTTATCAAACGGGGCATACCTGGCATTTCAGGTATGCCCCTAATCTTAAAGGAGGTGCAAACAGATGAGTGATAACTGGGTAGTTCAGAACCTCGAAAATGCCCTTGAAACTTGGAACAGCAAGCTATCGGAAATATGGCAGTTGCTAACCACTTCGCCGCAGGAGTTCAAAGGTGGCAGTATTTGGTCGGTAATGGTGAATATCAACGGAGCAGTTCAGGCTATCGGTCTTGCTTTGCTTGTTTTGTTTTTTGTTGTCGGTGTGGTTCGTACCTGCGGAAGTTTTACCGATGTAAAGAAACCGGAACACGCATTAAAGCTGTTTATCCGCTTTGCCATTGCCAAAGGTGTGATTACCTACGGGCTGGAGCTTATGCTTGCCCTGTTCAACATCGTACAAGGTACGATTTCAACCATTATGACATCTGCGGGATTCGGTACGCCCAATCAAACAACCTTACCTGCTGAAATGGTAACAACCATTGAAAGCTGCGGATTTTTTGAGAGTATCCCATTGTGGGCGGTTACTCTTATCGGCGGACTGTTTATCACGGTCTTGTCGTTCATTATGATAATGACGGTGTACGGACGATTTTTCAAGCTGTATATGTACACGGCTCTCGCTCCGATACCGCTTTCCACTTTTGCCGGAGAACCGTCGCAGAATGTGGGTAAGAGCTTTATAAAGAGCTACTGTGCCGTTTTGCTTGAGGGAGCAGTAATTGTACTTGCTTGTATTATCTTCTCCCTATTTGCTTCTACGCCGCCGGTAGTGAACCCTGACGCAGCAGCCGTTACTCAGGTATGGGCATATATCGGCGAACTGGTATTCAATATGCTTGTGCTTGTCGGTGCGGTTAAGATGAGCGACCGAATTATCCGTGAAATGATGGGCTTGTAATTTGATTTTTTCATATAATTGAGCTATAATATACTTGTTTGATTTACATTTGATAGAGCGAGCATATATCAAGCGTAAATCACTCCTGTCGTGGAAAAATGATTTGCAAGATTCACTACTGAAAAAAATTGCTCGTATTTCAGCAGTAAGGTTCAAAAAGGGTTCTAGGTAACCGACCGTTTCGTTATGCAATCATTGATAAAAACTGCTACGAAGAAAGGAGGTAAACACTATGGCTCGAAACAAGGGCGTGTCGGGTAAAACCCACACTAAACAACAGTTAGACGATTATGCAAATCAGCATAATCCTAACAACAAAGCATACAAAGCCAAAGTAACAAACCAAAAACAAATTAAGAAACAAAAGGGTAAAGAACATCCTGATTATGTTGCTGATTTGGATTGGATGTGTTTTAGCAAAGGTCCGTATGAATTTGATTAAAAACTGAATATGCTTTGAGTGGAAACATCAATCAGAAATGGTTGATGTTTTTCTTTTTGCAAGAAAGGATTATTATGGAAGTTAAAATTAACCGAGAGATACGAAATTATACAGAGTCAATGTTTTTTGGACTGTCGCTCAGACAGTTCATTTTTTCTGTCCTCGCCTGTGCGGTAGCGGTAGGACTTTACTTCCTCCTAAAACCGTACCTCGGAACAGAAACCGTATCGTGGGTGTGCATTTTGGGAGCTGCCCCTTTTGCAGCTCTCGGCTTTGTAAAATACAACGGAATGACGGCTGAGAAATTTATATGGGCGTGGATAAAGTCCGAGTTCCTTATGCCGAAAAAGCTGGTCTTTCATTCCACCAACACCTATTACGAATTGATGAAACCGACAATCGAACAAAAACAGAAGGAGGCTTATAAGAACAATGATTAAAACCCTTACAAACCTGTTAAAGCAGGACAAAGAAAAGTTTGTAGTACCAAAGGGCGTACAGGATTGTATTCCCATTACCGCAATCTATGATGACGGCATTTTCCGTGTGGGCAAGGACAAGTATTCCAAGAGCTTCAAGTTCACGGATATTAACTTTGCCGTAGCAAGCCGTGAGGACAAGGAAGCAATGTTCCTTGAATACTCCGAGCTTCTCAACTCTCTTGACAGCGGAGCTACTACAAAACTGACTATCAACAACAGACGGCTTAACCGTTTGGACTTTGAGAAAACCATTCTTATCCCCGAAACCGGCGATGAGCTTGATGTTTACCGAGAGGAATATAACAAAATGCTTCTCGACAAGGCGACCGGTGCAAATGCAATCGTTCAGGATAAGTATGTTACTATCTCCATCAATAAAAAGAGCGTGGAGGACGCAAGAACCTATTTTGCCCGTGTCGGTGCTGACCTGATTGCCCACTTTGCAAGACTCGGAAGCAAATGTGTGGAGCTTGAAACCGATGAAAGGCTGAGAATTGTCCACGATTTCTTCCGTGTCGGTGAGGAAACCGCCTACCACTTCAATATTAAGGAAACGAGAAAAAAGGGACACGATTTCAAGGATTATGTTTGCCCGGATACAATGGAATTTGAAAAGGACTACTTCAAAATGGGAAACCGTTACGGGAGAGTCCTTTTTCTTCGTGAGTACGCTTCCTATATCAAGGACAGTATGGTAGCTGAGCTTACCGACCTGAACCGCAATCTGATGATGTCCATTGACATCGTACCTGTTCCTACCGATGAAGCGGTGCGAGAAGCAGAGAGCAGACTGCTTGGGGTTGAGACGAATATAACCAACTGGCAGAGAAAGCAGAATCAGAACAATAACTTTTCCGCTACCGTTCCTTATGATATGGAACAGCAGAAAAAGGAAATGAAGGAGTTCCTTGATGACCTTACCACTCGTGATCAGCGAATGATGTTCGCTGTACTCACTATGGTTCATACTGCGGACTCCAAAGAACAGCTTGATAACGACACCGAAGCTCTGCTTACTACGGCAAGAAAGCATTTGTGCCAGTTTGCGGTTCTCAAGTATCAGCAGATGGACGGACTGAATACTGCTATGCCCTTTGGAACACGCAAGATTGACGCATTCAGAACCCTTACCACAGAAAGCCTTGCGGTCTTTATTCCGTTCAGGGTTCAGGACATTTACCACGAAAACGGCATTTACTACGGTCAGAATGTTATCAGCAAAAATATGATTATCGCCGACCGCAGACAGCTACTCAACGGTAATTCCTTTATCCTTGGCGTATCCGGCGGCGGAAAATCCTTTGCGGCAAAGGGAGAAATTGAAAATATCATTCTTTCCTCCAATGCAGATGTTATTATCATCGACCCGGAGCGAGAGTATTCGCAACTTGTAAAAGCTCTCGGCGGCGAAATCATCAATATTTCCGCTACTTCTCCGAGCCATATCAATGCAATGGATATGAACAAGGAATACGGCGACGGAGCAAACCCGGTTATCCTGAAATCCGAGTTCATTATGTCCCTTTGCGAACAGCTTATCGGCGGCACAAACCTCGGAGCAAAACAGAAGTCTATCATCGACCGTTGTACGGCGAGCGTTTACCGTGACTATCAGCAGAGAGGATATACCGGTACTGTTCCTACCTTGCAGGATTTTCGTGCGGAGCTTTTGAGACAGGACGAGCCGGAAGCAAAGGAAATCGCCCTTGCTATCGAGCTGTTTACACACGGTTCTTTGAATACTTTCGCAAAGCCGACCAATGTTGATACGGATAACCGACTTATCTGTTATGACATTCTTGACCTCGGCAAGCAGCTTATGCCTATCGGTATGCTTGTCGTCCTCGATTCTATCCTGAACCGTATCACACAGAACCGTGCTAAGGGTAAGCAGACTTTCATCTTCATTGATGAAATCTACCTCCTGTTCCAGCACGAATACTCAGCAAACTTCCTGTTCACCCTTTGGAAGCGTGTACGAAAGTACGGTGCTTATGCAACCGGCATTACGCAGAATGTGGACGACCTTTTGCAGAGCCATACGGCAAGAACTATGCTTGCAAACAGCGAGTTTCTGATTATGCTCAATCAGGCGTCAACCGACAGAATTGAGCTTGCCAAGCTCCTTAACATTTCCGACCTTCAGCTTTCGTATATCACGAATGTTGACGCAGGACACGGACTGATTAAGGTAGGCAGTTCGCTTGTGCCGTTTGCAAACAAGTTCCCGAAAAATACGAAGCTGTATAAGCTGATGACAACCAAACCGGGCGAGGGTGCATAACCCTTGCCCCATTCTGTAAAAGAGAAAGGAAACACCTATGAAAAACAAAATCTATATTGCCATAATCTGTGCTTTCAGCATTGTATTTGCCGTCAGTTCAGGTTTTCTCATCAAGCACTATTACGACTCTGCAAGGCAGGCGGAAATGTACGACAATCTGATTGAGGTTGTGGAGACCGAGCCTGAAGAAACCAAAGAGCCGATGAACTACTCCGAAGAAAAGACCTTTATCCCGGAGTATCAGGAGCTTTATTTACAAAACAACGATATGGTCGGTTGGATAAAGATTGAGGACACAAAAATCAATTATCCCGTTATGCAGTCAAAGGACAACCCGAACTTCTATCTGAAGCACGGCTTTGATAAAGCATACACCGACTACGGCTGTCCCTATGTTCAGGAAAACTGCGATATGGAGCTGCCAAGCGACAATATCATTATCTACGGTCATCATATGAACGACGGCTCTATGTTCGCCGGTCTTATGAAATTCAAGGACAAGAGCTTTTGGGAAAAGCACAAAACAGTATCCTTTGATACGCTGACCGACAGACAGACCTATGAAGTAATTGCCGTGTTCAAAACCGTAGTATATACGGATAGTCCCGACAGCTTCAAATATTATCAGTTCGTCAATGCGGACACCGCCGAGGATTTCACTGCCTATGTTGAGAAGTGCAAGAAACTGTCGCTTTACGAAACCGGCGTAACCGCCGAATACGGCGACAAGCTCCTGACCCTTTCCACCTGTGAGTATTCCCGGACAAACGGCAGACTTGTTGTAGTGGCGAAGCTAATAAACGAATAATACAACAGGTAGTTCAGCCTGCATAGGAAGGAGGGATTGTATGGCTGATATTAAAACGAAAGACAATGCAAAAGGTACGATACGAACAATAGATAAGGCTGCCGTCGCAACCCAACGAATGAAGCAGGCGTATATCGCAACAAAAGAAAAGGCGGAGCGGTCGGTAAATGCCAACAGCAGTTCTGCCGAGGAATACGCTTCCGATAAGCTGGAAAGCGGTATTGACGAGGTGGTTCACGATGGTGCCTATGCGTTTGACAAGGCGGGACGAAAGGGACTTGAAACCACAAAAGAGAATATCCGCACCGCAAAGGACGGTATTCAGCGTTTCAAGCAGCAGCGAGCCGAGCAGTCTTTGAGAAAACAGGCTTCGCAAAACACAAGCTCTGCGATTAAGACTGTCGATAAGGCGGAAAAGACCATAAAGCAGTCTGCCACTTCCTCCGGAAAGAAAACCATTAAGTTTGCCGGAAAAGAAGCAACAAAGACCGCACAGAAATCGGTTAAGACGGCTGAGCAGACTGCAAAGACTACGATAAAAACCAGTCAGCAAGCGGCAAAAGCGGCACAGAAAACAGCTCAGGCGACAGTTAAGGCTTCGCAGAAAGCGGCACAGGCGGCAAAAGCTACCGCCAAAGCAACAGCCGCTACGATTAAAGCCGCAGCCAAAGCCACCGTTGCCGCAGTAAAAGCAATCATTGCGGCGGTAAAAGGTCTTGTTGCCGCCATTGCTGCCGGCGGCTGGGTTGCGGTGGTGGTTATTATTGTTCTGTGTCTTGTCGGATTAATTGCCGGTTCTGTGTTTGGTATCTTCTTTTCGGGAGAGGATTCCGGCACGGGAATGTCTATGCAGACAGTCGTTCAGGAAATCAATCAAGAATATGATGACCGATTGGAACAGGAAAAGAACTCTGTAAGCTATGACGTGCTTGAAATGAGTGGAAGCCGAGCTGTGTGGAAAGAGGTTCTTGCGGTCTATTCTGTTAAAGTAAATACCGACCCTGATAATCCGATGGAGGTTGCCACGGTTGACGAAACCAAGAAGCAGCTACTGTCGGATATTTTTTGGGAGATGAACGATATTTCTTCCCAAACGGAAACGAAAACCCATACCGAAATCGAGGAAAGCGACGACGGACACGGCAATATCGTACAGACTGAAACCACGGTAACCGAAACATTTCTGTATATCACGGTAACGCACAAGACTGTTGATGAAATGGCGGCTATGTACGGCTTTAATCAAGAGCAGAAAGATTATCTTGCCGAGCTGCTAAAGGACGAAAACAACCAGCTATGGTCGCAGGTACTTTACGGTATCGGATACAGCGACGACCAAATCGTAACGGTTGCTCTGTCTCAGGTAGGTAATGTGGGCGGTCAGCCTTACTGGTCTTGGTACGGGTTTGACTCCCGTGTAGAGTGGTGTGCCTGCTTTGTTTCTTGGTGTGCCAACGAGTGCGGATATATCGACGCTGGTATTATTCCGAAGTATGCCGGTTGCGTAAACGGCGTACAATGGTTCAGAGACCGAGGACAATGGGCAGACGGTTCGTATGAGCCTTCGCCCGGTACAATCATTTTCTTTGATTGGGAGGGCGACGGTGTGACAGACCACACCGGTATTGTTCAAAGATGCGAGAACGGTACAGTCTATACCGTCGAGGGCAACTCAGGCGATACTTGCAGAACCAAAACATACCCTGTCGGAAGCTCTGTTATCTACGGATACGGTATTCCGGCATATTAAAAAAAGATGGCTGCTCGATTGAGTAGCCATCAAGTACATTATTCAAAATCGTTGTTGGGCATCATATTTAACGGATTTTGCTTCATAAATTTGATACCTCATTTTTTTGATTATTTGATGTGTCCATATTATCCAGCCCTATACGATGGGCTGTTATCAAATTGTTATCGGTGGTGATAACGGGGGGTAGCAGGGTTGTTGTTTTCTCTGGTGGTTTACAACTACATTTTACCACGAAAGGCAGGGAAATGCAATAACCATCCTTGCTGTGGCGTATCAAGGAATCTTACTGAACATATGGCGCACCTTATCCAGGCGGCTGTTTGGACGGCGGGGCTGGATGACCGGCTGACCGACAGCGGCCT
>DXYG01000020.1 GCA_019415925.1 Clostridiales bacterium | reverse complement strand
GGCTTGACCGAAATTTTTAATTTTTTTTGCGAGTAAACTCACCGCTAAATTATGGTTTAGCTTACCGACTGCACGTAATTTATGAATTTGACTACTTGCAATTATTTATTCATTATAGTATAATTATATTGATTTTCTAATTTTAGATAAATTTATAAGAAATGAGGAAAAAACTATGGAAAAAAGAGGTATGTGGAATTCCCGTTTTACCTTTATTCTTGCCGCAGTCGGCTCTGCGGTAGGTCTTGGCAATGCGTGGAGATTCCCCGGTCTTGCGGCTAAACACGGCGGCGGAACATTTCTGCTTGTTTATCTGCTTGCAATGGTCGTTATGGGTATCCCCCTGCTTATGATGGAGGTTTCAATCGCCCGTAAGTTTCGCAAGGGCGCAGTCGAGTCAATGCGAGGAATCAAAAAACGCTTTGAGCCTATCGGCTGGGCGGCAACATCAAACGCATTTGTAATCGTTTGCTACTACTCGGTAGTATTTGCGTGGGTTATCCTTATGTTTGTAAACTCGTGGCAGTTTGCAGGAATGACGGGTGACTCCGAGACGGCGTCGGGACTGTTCTTCAATCTTACGCAGACTACGGGACTTATTGAGGGAAGCTCAATCCCCGGCGAGGTGCTTGTGTGCCTGCTTGTTGCGTGGGGACTTATCTTTTACTGTATCAGAAACGGCGCAAGCTCGGTCAGCAAGGTTGTAAAGTTTACGGTATTTGCTCCTGTTTTGCTCTTACTTATTATGGCTGTCAAGGGTATGACAATGGACGGCGCAATGGAAGGACTTAGGATGTTCTTCATTCCCGACGTTTCGGCACTTTCAGACGCAACACTCTGGGTTGACGCTATCGGTCAGGTGTTCTACAGCCTTTCAATTATGATGGCTATTATGTTTGCCTACGGCTCATATCTGCCCGATGATGCAAACGTGGCTGTTGACTGCACAATTATCGCATTCTCGGATATGGCTGTAAGTATTCTTTCGGGTATCGTAATGTTTACCACAATGGGCGGTACGGGTATGCTCGACAAGATTACCGCAAGCGGTATTTCAACTGCATTTATCGTTTATCCGCAGGCTATTGTAAACCTTACTAACATCGGCTGGGTGAACGCACTTTTCGGAGCGATATTCTACCTAATGCTCATCACGCTTGCAATTGACTCTGCATTCTCAATCGTTGAGGGTATTTCGGCTTCTGTTGCAGATAAATTCCACTTAAGCCCCAAAAAGGTTACAATTGCAGTCTGTGCAATCTGCGGTATTATTTCAATTCTCTTTGTTACACAGGCAGGTCTTGCGTGGCTTGACATCGTTGATGCGTGGACAAATCAGATTAACCTTATTGTTATCGGTATTCTTGAGTGTGTTGCAATCGGCTGGTGCTTTAACCTGCGCAAGGTGCTTAATGAGGTTAACCGTAACACAAAGAAATTCAAGGTGCCTTACTGGTGGTTTGCTGCGTCAATCAAAATAGTATCACCCTTGCTTCTTGCAGGACTCTTTATCTGGAATATGGTTACGCTGTTCGTGTTCCAGGGCGGAACATACAACCCCGATTATCCTATCTGGGCACAGGTTGCCGCAGGCTGGGTAGTTTCGGGACTGGTATTCATCAGCGGATTTATTGCAAAAATCGTAATCCGTAAGATGAAGAAAAAAGGCTACGTCGAGGATGAAGTAAGCTTTGATTAAGGTATAAAAAACGGGACATCGCAGTTGAGCGGTGTCCCGTTTTCAATTGATATTTTCCTCCATAACCGTAGGGACACGGCGTGCCGTGTCCGCTTCACAAACAACCCTATATTAAATCAAATCGGGAAATGAAGTTGCAGATTATTGCAATTTCATTTCCCGATATTTATTGTTTATTTATCTTGTTGCGTTTGTAAAGTTCGAAATCCTTATGCACCCTGTTGTACATTCTCTTGCGCAAATACCGAAGTCCTCGCACTCGGGGCATTTTGAATAGTCGATAACGGCGAGGTTATCCGTAACCTTAATCGCACCCGTCGAGCAGACCTTTTCGCACTTTTTACAGCCGATACAGCCGTTTTTGCAAGCCTTGCGTGTGATGCCGCCCTTGTCCTTGTTACTGCAAGTAACGACAACTCTTTCAACGTCATTCATAAGCGAAATAAGGTGGTTCGGGCAGGCTTTTACGCAGAGTCCGCAGCCTACGCAACGCCTTGAGTCAATGTGAGCAATTCCGTTGTTTATGCAGATTGCGTCGTTGGGGCAGACCTTTGCGCAGTCGCCGAGTCCCATACAGCCGTAGGGACATTCGCCCTTTGAGCCGAAAATCAGCTTTGCGGCGGCACAGCTTTCAATTCCGTCGTATTCTACCTTATCCTGAGTGTAGTTGCAGTCGCCTGCGCAGTGCACAACGGCAACCTGTTCAACAACGTCCTCAAACTCAACGCCGAGAATTTCGCTCAGTTTTCTTGAAACCGAATCACCGCCCGGAACGCATAGGTTAGTTGCCGTACCCTCGTTTTCTGCAAGCGCCTTTGCATAGCCGTCACAGCCTGCAAAGCCGCACGCTCCGCAGTTCGCACCCGGCAGGCACTCACGGATTTGGGGGATTTTTTCGTTTTCCTTTACAGCCATAATTTTTGATGCGACTGCAAGCACCACAGCGCAGATTGCGCCGATAATCACAACGGGGATAACCGCAGTTAAAATCTCATTCATAGCGCACCTCCGTTATGCAAACAGGTTTTCGACAACGCCCGAAAATCCGAGGAAGGACAGCGAGGTTATCGAAGCTGCAACAAGCGTTATGGGAAGTCCCTGAAACGCCTTTGGAATGTCAGCACCCTCAAGCTTTGAGCGAACGCCCGAGAACATCACCATTGCAAGAAAGAATCCGAGTCCGCTTCCGAGCGAGTTTACCATTGATTCAGCAAATGTGTAGCCCTCGTCAATGTTGAGAATTGTAACGCCGAGCACGGCGCAGTTTGTCGTAATCAGCGGAAGATAAACGCCCAGCGACTTGTGGAGTGAGGGAATGTACTTTTTCAGGATAATCTCAACAAGCTGAACGAGAGAGGCGATTACGAGGATAAAGACGATTGTCTGAAGATAGCTGAGGTTGTTCGGGTCGAGCAGATACGTCTGTATCGGCCAGGTGACAGCCGTTGCAATGAGCATTACAAAAATTACCGCAAGGCTCATTCCCGTTGCCTGATTGAGCTTTTTGGAAACTCCGAGGAACGGACAGATTCCCAGAAAGCGTGATAATACGTAGTTGTTTACAAAAACGGCGGAGAGCATAATTATAATGAATTTTGTCATTTTGCTTCCTCCTTTTCACCGCAGGCGGCTTTGTTGCAAACCTCAGCTGACGGACAGCCGGCACAGCCAAAGCTCTTTTTGGTATTTTTGCCGCCCGAGATTTTATTTACAATTGCGATTAAAATACCGAATACAAGGAATCCGCCGGGTGCCATTGTCATAATGGAAATGTTGTTTTCGGCAAGAATCGGAATTTCAATTCCGAGCCAAGTGCCGTTGCCGAGCACCTCACGGATTGTAGCCATCAATAGCAGTGCAAGCGTAAAGCCTGCGCCCATTCCGACAGCGTCAATCGCCGAGTCGATAACCTTGTTTTTGTTTGCAAACATTTCGGCTCTGCCGAGGATTATGCAGTTTACTACAATCAGCGGCAGATAAATTCCGAGTGCTTCGTCAAGCGCAGGAGCAAAGGCTTTTACGAGCATCTGCACCATTGTTACAAAGCCTGCAATAAGCACGATGTAGCAGGGAATGCGCACCTTGTCGGGGATTACTTTGCGCAGTGCGGAGATTACAATGTTTGAGCAGAGCAGAACTACCGTAGCCGCCGCACCCATTCCGAGCGCACTCATTACGTTTGTCGTAACCGCAAGCGTGGGGCAGGTTCCGAGCACAAGCACAAGCACAGGGTTTTCCTTGATGATACCCTTTAAAAGATTTTGTCTTTTGTTCATTTTCCTGCCTCCTTTACCATATCATATGCCTTGAAAGCGTCCTCAATTGCGTTTTTGTATGCATTTGATGAAATTGTCGCACCTGTTATTGCGTCAACCTCGCTTAAGGTGTCGGCATTTTTGCCGCAGTACTGATTTCTGTAGGGGTCCTCGGCTGTCTTTGAGCCGAGTCCGCTTGTTTCTGCGTGTGAAAGCGTTTTGCACTGCTCAATAGTGCCGTTTGCTTTCATTCCGCAAATCAGCTTCATATCTCCGCCGTAGCCCTTTGTTGTCAGCATAAATACATATCCTGAGCCGTTTGTTGCAGTATAAACCTCGGTTACTCTTTCGGGGAGATTTTCAATTTCGAGCTTTTCAAAGCCGTCTGAATCAGCAAGCACCTCCGACATAGCCTGCTCGGTTTTCTCCTGCTCCGCCTTTGCGATAATCGGCGAAGTCACCGAGTTGATGTAGGCAAGCAGAGCCGTAACAACAAGGCAGATACAGACGAGCACGAGAACGGGTTTTATTATTTCGTTAAAACTCTTTTTCATTTTTTGCTACCTCCCACAAGAGGCTTTGAGCGTGTAAGCCTTGAAATGTAGGGCGTAAAGATGTTCATAAGCAGAATTGAGTATGAAACGCCCTCGGGAGATGCGCCCCAGAAACGGATTAGTATGGTGATAAGACCGCAGCCTACGCCGAAAATTATCTTGCCCCACTTTGTGCAGGGGGTTGTTGCGTAGTCGGTAGCCATAAAGAATGCGCCGATGATAAGACCGCCCGACATAAGCTGATAGAGCGGAGCTTTGTCGAAAATCAGCGACATAACAAGCACAGTGCCGATGAATGCAACCGGTGTGTGCCACGTAATGACCTTTCTTACAATCAGGTAAATTCCGCCTGCAAGCAATGCGATTGTGCAGGTTTCGCCCAGACAGCCGCCTCGAACGCCGAACAGCATATCGAGGTAAGAGGGCAGAGAGTCAAGCTCACCCTTTGACATAAGCGCAAGCGGAGTTGCGCTTGACGCTGCGTCAGGGAACGTCCACGTTGTCATAGTGCCCGAAAACGCAGTCATCATCACGATTCTTGCCGTGATTGCAGGGTTTGCGAAGTTCTGACCGATTCCGCCGAAAAGCTGTTTTACAATTACAATTGCAAACATACTTCCGAAAGCCGCCTGCCACAGCGGAATTGAAACAGGCAGGTTGTAGGCGAGCAGAACGCCCGTTACAACAGCCGAAAGGTCGAAAATTGTGTTTTCTTTTTTGCAGATTTTTTCAAAAATCAATTCGGATAAAATGCACACGCCAACGCAAACGCCGATAACGAGCAGTGAACGCCAGCCGAAGATAATTACCGAGGCAACGCCTGCGGGGAGCAGGGCGATAAGCACGTCAAGCATAATTTTCTGCGTAGTCCTCGGCGAGTTTATGTGCGGTGAAACGGAGGAAATCAGCTTATTCATTTTTTGTCCTCCTTCTGTTCTCTTAAGTATTTGTTAAGCTTTGCCTTTGCAAGCTTGTTTGTCTGAACAATGTGCCTCTTTGCAGGGCAGACGTACGCACAGCAGCCGCATTCCATACACAAGTCGGCGCACAGCTTTTTCAGCTCTTCAGGCTGGTTGAGTTTGTAAGCCTTTGCAATTGCACGTGGGTCAAGCCTTAAAGGGCAGTGGTTTACGCACTCGCCGCAGTTTATGCAGGCGGTCGTCTTGGGAGGACGAGCCTCCTTTTCGTCAAGAGCAATTGCGGCGTTCGTCATTTTGAGTACAGGAACGTCGAGCGAAGAAACGGCAATTCCCATCATTGGACCGCCGTAGAGTACCTTTTTCGGCTCGCTTTTGAATCCGCCGCAGAATTCAAACAGCTTTTCAAGCGGAGTGCCTATGGGAGCGATTACGTTTTTCGGCTCTTTAACAGCCGAGCCGTCAACGGTAATGCACTTTTCAACAAGCGGCATACCTGTTTCAATATACTCGGCAATTGTTGCAAGCGTGGTGCAGTTGATTACGATTGCGCCCACGTCAAGCGGAAGTCCGCCCTTCGGAATTATTCTGCCGGTTGTGTTGTAGACAAGCACCTTTTCACCGCCCTGCGGATAAATTGAGGGCAGAACCTTTACTTCAACGTTTTCCTTTGACTTTGCAAGCTCGCTCATCTTTTCAATGCAGGGCTTTTTGTTGTTTTCTATACCTATTATAATGCGCTTTTTGCCGAGGTACTTGTGGAGCAAATCAATGCCCTTTGAAATGTAGTCAGCCTTGTCAAGCATTGTTCTTGTGTCCGAGGTTATGTACGGCTCGCACTCTGCCGAGTTGATAACGATTGTTTCGACAGCCGACAAATCCTTAACGCCGAGCTTTACAAATGTCGGAAAGCCGGCTCCTCCCAGTCCGACAATTCCGCTTTCTTTTACTGCGTTTACAAAGCTCTGAAAGTCCGTAACAACGGGCGGCTTTACGCTTTCGCAGACTGTTTGTTCGCCGTCGGTTTCAATTACAACGGCGGTCGTTTTCATTCCGCCCGACATTGTGATTTCGTCAAGCTTTTTTACCTTGCCCGACACGCTTGAATGTACGGGTGCGCTGATAAAGCCGTCGGACGAGCCGATAAGCTGACCTACCTTTACAAGCTCCCCGACCTTAACTGTCGGTACGGCAGGCTTGCCGATATGCATTGACATCGGAATTACCACCGTTTCGGGCAACGGGAGCCTTTGGGGTACGCTGCGTGCTGTGTGTTTTCGGTGCGGAACTCTGATACCGCTTAATTTCATATCCCTATCCTCCATAAAAAGTGAAATATTATATATGTAGGGAACGACCCCTGTGTCGTTCCTGATAAGCAAACATCTAACCTAATAGGAACGACACAGGGGTCGTTCCCTACGTTTGTACGTTAAATTTTAAGTTTTGAAATCCTTGTCAGCACTATTTGTGCGCACAAGCCCGTAAATGCTCCTGCAATTATTCCCGACAGAATCAGTACCGGCAGGTAATACGCAATTGCTAAGGTCTGCGTCATAAAAACAGCCGCCGCAAGCTGACCTATGTTGTGCGTTACGGCACTCAGAACGCTCAGCACCCAAAGCTGTTTTAGCGGAAAAAAGCGTTTCAGCAGTACCATCAGCAAGAACGAAAGAAGTCCTCCCGAAAGGCTGTAGATAAACGACACGAGCTGTCCCGTAAATATACATCCCAGCACGATTCTCAGCGACATTACTGCCACCGCATAGCGTGCGCCGAGCGCATATAGAGCAAAGAGTGTAAAAACGTTTGCCAGTCCGAGCTTTACGCCGTAAATCGGTGTGAGCGGAGGGATTGCCCCCTCAATCACAAACGCAACGAGCGCAAAAGCGGTGAGAATTGCGGTTAAAATCAGTTTTTTTGTATGCATTTTATTGCTCCTGTTTTTGCGTCTGCTCCGTCTGTACTGTTTTCAAATTTTATTACCACCTTGTTCGGCAGACACACAATCGGTGAAGAACTGCTTTTCAGCTCGCCGTGCTCAACGCAGAGCTTGTCGGGACAATCTGCTGATTTCATCTTTATGTGACCGTTTGATACAAGAATTACATTGTCGCCGTATTCGCCCGAAAGCGTGATTTCACGCTCGCCCGTAACGCTGTTCAAATCTATTTTTTCAACAAGACTGCCGTCTTTGTAAATTCCGACAACCCTTGACGGTGATGAAACATTTGAAATAAAAAGCCACACGCCAAGGCAAAGCAGAGCAACAAATGAAAATACGACTATCCATATGCGGTTTGTCATACTGAAATCACCTCAAAGCCTTGCTCGGACATAAAGCTGTCCTTCAGATTGTCGGTAACGTAAATTTCATTGCTGTCGGTAATAAAAACTGCTCCGAAAAGCGAGTTGTTTTCTCTGTAAAACTCACCCGACTGTTCAAGTCCCATAACAAACAGCGAGGTTGAAAGAGCGTCTGCAAGCGTGTCGTCACCTGAAACAACAGTGACGGATTTCAAGCCGCTGTCGGCAGGATAACCCGTTTTAGTATCTATTATATGATGATAGATTTGTCCGTTTTCTTCAAAATAACGCTGATAGCCGCCCGAGGTCACAACGGCTTTATCGGAAATTTTAAGCGTACCTACGCTCTTTGCGTTGTCGTCGGGGTCGGTTACTGCAACACTCCAGTTTTCTCCGTCAGGCTTTGAGCCTACGGCTCTAACATTTCCGCCGAGCGACATAAGTGCAGAGGTAACGCCGTGTTCTTTCAGGATTTCAGCCGCTTTATGCGATGCATAGCCCTTTGCGATTCCGCCGAGGTCAAGCGAAGTGTTTTCGTCAAGCGTTACAGTGTTGTTTTCTATATTTATATGCTCTGCTCCGATGCCCTCAAGCGCAATTTTAATTGCCTGTTGCGACGGAACCTTGTTTTCAAGTCCCGAATAAAATCCCCATTCACGTGCAAGCGGCTCGCAGCTTATGTCGAATGCACCGCCTGTAAGCGTGTAGATTTCCTTTGAACATGTGATAAGAGTAAGCGTATCTTCTGAAACGGTCATTTCCTTTGACTGATTGAGCCTGAAAATTTCGCTGTTTTCATTCTGTACGGACAACAGCTTATCAAGCCTGTTAATTTCATTCTGCGCCGCTTTTACCGCACTTTCGCTTTTACTGCCGTAGGCGTTAATCGTCATAACTGTATCCATTGCGAAAAACTCGCAGTTGTATTTTGATTCCAGACTGCACCCCGAAGAGAAAATAACGGCGGCAGTCATAATTAAAATGCAGGATTTGCGCAGAAGTTTCAAAGCATCATACCCTTATAAACAGTATATAAAATTAATTATACAACAAAATTTCAAAACAGCCAATATTTTTTTATAAAAAACTGAAATTTTATAAATTATTCAGTCGGATTTTGCAGAGAAAAGTAAAAAGGCACGAATAAACGTGCCCTTTTAAAATTGTTAATTGAATTACACTTCTGCCTGCTCAATCACCTTGTCAAGACTTTTTACCATATCGCATACAATTTCATAACTGCCGCCCTTTGTTACGCTTGCAAACAGGGCGTTTATGTTTTCCTCAAAATTTTCGGGGAGGATTTTGCAATTGCTTTTGCACAGCGACACAAGGCGCTTTTCACCGGGGTGGGTGAGCCTGTTGAGTGCAAAGATAATGTCGAAATAGCTTGCCAGAAATTCCGTTGTTCTGTGGTGAACGCTGACTAAATCCCCTCTTGATTCAGCCTTTTTAATCTGCATATCATAAGAGGGAAGCTTGCCGCTTAACAGATTGCGGTTGTTTTCAATTATATTCTTCCTCAGCTTGTCGGGATAGGGAATGTCATACTTCTTCTGAAGGGCGGTAAATTCACCCGTCTTATCAAACAGCACCTTGCTGTTTATTATGTTGTGCCAGAAGCAGGTTGTGTAGCCGTTAAAGGGTTTTCCCTCGTCAACAATAAAATGTAAAAGCTGTTCAAATTTTTCAACGGTGCGGTAGATAATGTCAATATGCGTTCCGCTTTTGAGAATGCAATTGTCCTCAAGCTCCCAGTAGTGGTTGCCGATTTCGCCCTCTGAGCAGAACGGCATTACGGTTTTGCGTTTGTCCTCAAGCGAAAGCTCCGAGTTAAGATAGACGTAAACGTCGTAGTCTGAGGAATTGTCGTTTACTCCTGTTGAGCGTGAACCTCCGAGCACAACGGCGTCGGTTTCTTTTAGCTGTTCAAAAGCCGAAATGATTGAATTAAAGTAATCGTCATTGCTGTATTTTGTCATAAAATAACCTCCGAACAAATTTTTATAAATATTATAGCATTAAATTATATGGTATATCAACGGTATATTTTATAATGTAGTTGTTTTATTTTGAAAAATATTGATTTTCTGCACTAAATTTGATACTATATTATGTAAATTAAAGTATATTAAAGTAACCTGCTTGTTTTGTATTGGGGGCGGTTGAGATAAAGAGTATTTTTAAAACGGCAAGAGGTTCGTTTAAACGTCTGTCGCCTATGAAAATAATTCTTATGGGTTTTCTTATAATTATTCTTCTGGGAACGGTGCTTTTGTGCCTGCCGATTTCCTCTCGGAGCGGTCTGCCGACTCCGTTTATGACCTCTTACTTTACCGCAACCTCGGCTGTGTGCGTTACGGGACTTGTAAAGGTCGATACCCACAACTACTGGTCGCTTTTCGGTCAGCTTGTAATTCTGGGACTTATTCAGGTAGGCGGAATAGGATTTATGACAATCTGTATTTCCGCAATCTCAATAACTAAAAAGAAAATCGGTCTTGCATCCCGTGAAATAATGCAAAGCTCCGTTTCTGCTCCGCAGCTCGGCGGAATAGTAAAAATGACACGCTTTATCCTGCTCGGAACGCTTACGGTGGAGCTTGTGGGCGCATTTTTGCTTTCGTTTGCGTTTGTTCCGCAGTTCGGATTTTTAAAGGGAGTTTGGTATTCGCTGTTCCACAGCGTTTCGGCGTTTTGTAACGCAGGCTTTGACCTTATGGGAGGGTCGGGAGATTTTTCCTCGCTGACGGGCTACGTTTCTAATATATATGTCTGCGTTGTGATAAGCCTGCTTATCGTAATCGGCGGTCTTGGCTTTTTCGTGTGGCGTGATATACTCGAAAGCAAATTCAGACTGTCAAAATTCAGACTTCAAACGAAGGTTGTTCTGCTCATAAGCTCGGCTCTTATAGTTCTCGGAGCAGTTCTGCTGTTCCTTACAGAGCTTAAAAATCCCGTTTCAAACAAGGAGAGTCTGCCTCAGCAGATAGGCTCGGCACTGTTTCAGTCCGTAACAACAAGAACGGCTGGATTTAATACCGTTGACCTTTCAACAATAACCCATTCAAGTATGTTCATAATGATTGTGCTTATGCTCGTGGGCGGTTCGCCCGGCTCAACTGCAGGCGGTATGAAAACGACTACGTTCGCCGTTTTGATTTCCTCAATCATCAGCACCTTCAAGCACAGAAAAACAGCAGAAATGCTCGGCAGACGTCTTGAAGAAAACGTAACAAGGCTTGCTACCTGCGCAGTAACGTTGTATCTCTGCTTTTCGGGCGGTGCGGCGGTTGTTATTTCTACGCTTGACGATATTCCGTTTATCAACGCATTGTTTGAATCGGCGTCGGCTATCGCAACGGTAGGACTGACAACGGGAATTACAACTCAGCTCGGCACAGTTTCGTCAGTTCTTCTGACGCTTTTAATGCTTTTCGGCAGAGTGGGCTCGCTTACAATGCTGTTTGCCTTTTCAAATTACAAGAGCAAGCCGCAGTCGCAGAAGCCGCTTGAAAAAATACAGATAGGATAAGGAAGATTACAATATGAAATCAATTTTAATTATAGGTCTGGGCAGATTCGGCAGACATATGGCGCAAAAGCTGATTGACGAGGGCAACGAGGTGCTCGCACTTGAAAAAAACGAGGAACGTGCCGACAATGCAGTAAGCATAATTGACGATATTCACATTGCCGACGCAACCGACGAGGCTTTTATGAAGTCGCTCGGCGTGAATAACTTTGATTTGTGCGTCGTTGCAATCGGAGATAATTTTCAGAATGCGCTTGAAATAACGGTTCTGCTCAAGGATTTAGGCGCAAAGTACATTCTTGCAAGGGCAAGCAGAGAGGTTCACCGTAAGCTGCTCTTAAGAAACGGTGCAGACCACGTTGTCTATGCTGAAAAAGAAATGGCTGAACGCCTTGCGATAAAATACGGTGCAAAGAATATTTTTGATTATTTCGAGCTTTCCGAAGATACCGCAATTTGCGAAATCGCAGTGCCCGACGGCTGGGTCGGCAAGACAATTCTTCAGAAATCTGTCCGTAATAAATATAATGTAAGCATTCTTGCTACCAAAAAGGGCGGTGTGATTTACGCAAACCCCAGCCCCGACCATATTTTTGACAAGCACGAAACGCTTATGGTGCTTGCAAATATGGCGGATATTGACAGGCTCACTCGCTGATAAAGTCGAGTGCGTATTGACAAAACGCACCTGTTGATTTATCATTTTTATAAATCATATTCTGAATGAAAGGAGATATGATTATGGATAATAAAGATTACGGCGACAACTTTGATTTTACAAACGGCAAAACGTCAAACGACTATGATTTGGATAATTTTGACGTAGACGCAGCGGGTAGCTTTTCGCATACAGTCCACAGCGAGGCTGAGGAAACAAGCCGAAATGACGATGAAAATGATTACGGCGATAATTTTGACTCGCAGACGGGAGAGGACAACAAGGGCTATGCCTTTGATGATGACTTTGAAAACAATTCCGAGGAATATTACATAAACACAACCCCGACAGGCAAACGTAAGTCGGGCGGAAAAAAGAAGAAAAGCTCCAACAAGGCGGTTGCGGCAGTGCTTACCATAGCGGCTGTTATGTGTCTTATTGCGGCAATTGTGTTTGCGGTAACGCAGTGTTCGGGCGGAAACAGCGACAAAAAAGCTACGACTGCACCATCGACAATTGCGACAACTGCCGAGGTTACAACTCAGGCGCAGACTAACGCCGAAACTCAGGCTGTTCAGACCGAACCTGTTACAA
Organism: Clostridiales bacterium; assembly: GCA_019415925.1. GTDB lineage: Bacteria > Bacillota > Clostridia > Oscillospirales > Acutalibacteraceae > Ruminococcoides. The sequence goes on along the minus strand of DXYG01000020.1, from coordinate 23,202 downwards.
CCGAAGCTCCTACCGAGGTTTACACGGAGGCTCCGACAGAGGCACCTCAGACTCAGGCTCCCGAAACTCAGCCTGTTGTGACAGAGGCACCCGCACAGGAGGAAACAGAAGTACCTGCACCCGAAGAAACGCAGGAGCCCGAACCGGTGATTGTTGAAGAATAAACGATAATTTAGCGTTGGAATTATAGCAACGTTGACGTAGGGACACTCACTCCGTGTCCACACAAAAATTGCATTGCAATTTTTGTGAATGGGACGTGTAGGAACCCGTCCCCTACGGAAAAGTTTGTTTGTAACGGTAATGTTGATATAATCGGTTGCGTTTGATAATCACTACGGACACGGCACGCCGTGTCCCTACGATTGTAAAAGAAACGTATGTGTAAAATCGTAGCGAGCGACGCCCTCGTCGCTCACAAAACGTTGCCTATATATCAATTTATAATTCGGGCAACCGTTTTCACCTAAATAACCGATTTTTCCACTCGATTTGCCTGCAGGGGCACCCTGCCGATTTGCGTGTCGAGGCACTCGACTAAATTATGGTTTATATCACACATTAAATAAAAACATAAAGATAATCAAGAAAGGATAAATAAAATGGGATGTAATCACGATTGTTCCTCATGCTCATCGAGCTGTAAGGACAATAATCACGAAGATTTGCACGAAGCGCTGAATCAGTACAGCAGCGTTAAAAAGGTAATCGGCGTTGTGTCGGGTAAGGGCGGCGTAGGCAAAAGTCTTGTAACCTCAATGCTCGCCGTAACAATGAACAGAATGGGCAGGAGCGTTGCTGTGCTTGACGCAGATATCACAGGCCCGTCAATTCCCAAGGCATTCGGCAGAACGCAGAGATGTATGGGCAGTGACGAGGGAATTATTCCTGTTGAAACCGAAACAGGCATAAAGATTATGTCAATCAACCTTTTGCTTGAAAACGAAACCGACCCCGTTGTATGGCGTTCACCGATGATTACGGGAACGGTTAAGCAGTTCTGGACAGACGTTGTGTGGGGCGACGTTGACTATATGTTTGTCGATATGCCGCCGGGAACGGGCGACGTTCCGCTGACGGTGTTCCAGAGCATTCCGCTTGACGGAATCGTCGTTGTTGCTTCTCCGCAGGAATTAGTCGGAATGATTGTTGAAAAGGCAGTAAAAATGGCAAATATGATGAATGTTCCCGTGCTCGGAATTGTTGAGAATATGAGCTACTTTGCCTGCCCCGAATGCGGAAAGAAATTCTCTGTTTTCGGTGAAAGCCACGTTGACGAAATTGCCGAAAAGTACGGCACAAGAGTGCTTGCAAAGCTACCGATTGATTCCGAGCTTGCAAAGAGCGTAGACAACGGCAGAGTTGAATTTTTTGAGGGCAATTACCTTGACGAAGCCGCTGAAAAGCTGTAAATTCGTAGTACTGTGTTAATTCTAAAATTTTTCAACTTCGTTATAAAATAACCACACTCAAATGTAGGGAACGATCTTGACCGTTCCGAGTCGGTTAAGAGTTGGCTTGTAAATCAGCGGAACGGTCAAGACCGTTCCCTAAACTGATTAGTATAAAGAGCTGATTTTATATTTCGTACGATATGTGTATTTTTAGGTTTAACATTGTAGTAGGGAACAACCCCTGTGTTGTTCCTATAAGGTTAGATGAATGTCAGTTAGGAACGACACAGGGGTCGTTCCCTACGGTATTACTTTCATAAGGAGAGAATTGTTATGAAATGCACAAAATGCGGAGCAGAATTTACAGGTAAATTCTGCACAAACTGCGGTGCACCTGCACCCACTAATCCTGTCTGCCCTAACTGCGGAGAGGAAATAACAGGCAACTTCTGTATGAAATGCGGAACTCCTGCGCCTAAAGCCGACAGCGTACCTGTTCAGACCGAGCAAACACAGCCGGCAGAGCCTGTTCAGGCAAACCCTGTTCCCGAAAGTACACCTGAACAGAATGAAATTCCTCAGCCGGTTCAGTACAATCCGTCAAATGACTTTAACGCTAACGTTCAGGAAAATCCCGTACAGCCTCAGCAAACGAGCTTTGGTCAGCAGTTTACAAACGGCTCAAACGGCGGATATACGGGACAACAGTTTACAAATCAGCCTCAGAATAACGTGCCCTCGGGCAAAAAGGGTATGAGTACAGGCAAGGTAGTAGGTCTTGTGCTCGGAATTGTGGGCGGACTGATTCTTATTCTCTGCATTATAGTAGGTGTTGTTGCCTGCAATCTTATCAATGCAGGTAAGAATATTGTAAATAACTTTGCAAGTTCCTATGTTTCGGAACTTGAAGACTACACGCTTCCCGAGTGGATTGAGGATAATACAGAGGTCATCATAGAGGACGATACCACCGTTCCCGAAACAAGCGACACAGGCTATGATGACTACTACGGTACACTTGACAACGTTTCTCACTGCTACTACAAGCCCACCGACGGCGGTGTAAAGATTACCGCATATGACAATATGTATGACTATGATGCAAAGACTCTTACTGCTGAAATTCCGTCAGAGATTGACGGCAAGGACGTTGTAGAGATTGAATTTCTCGGTGTTTATAATCTCAGCAGCTATGATAATGACGAAAAATTTATCAAGGTTGTAATACCCGGATCTGTAAAGGTTATCAGGGAATTTGCTATGTCGTTTAACGAGGATATCGACGAGGTTGTAATTGAGGACGGCGTTGAAACAATTGAACCTGACGCATTTTTTGGCTGTGAAAATTTAGTCAAGGTTACTGTTCCCAAGTCTGTAAAGACTATGGACGGCTGCGGAATCGGTCTTGAGTATGAAGACGAAGGTTCTTATGAAGAAAGCGCAATTGAGGGCTTTGTGCTTTACGGCACAAAAGGCTCAACGGCAGAAAGCTATGCAAAGGAGAACAACCTGAAATTTGCGGAAGCAAAATGATTCAATTCGGAATTAATTGAATTTCAAACAAAAAACGGTCGGAATACCAATTACGGTGTTCCGACCTGTTTTTTTGAATATACAATATATATTATGTGATTGACTTGATAAGTCCGCCCTTTTTGATTATGTTCTGAATGAACTCGGGGAACGGCTCTGCCTGATAGGTCTTGCCTGTTGTTTCGTCTGTGATAACGCCTGTATCAAAATTTACCGAAACTGTGTCGCCTGACTTGATTTCCCTTGCCGCCTCGTCACATTCAAGAATCGGAAGTCCGATGTTGATTGCGTTGCGGTAGAAAATTCTTGCAAAGGTTGAGGCGATTACGCACGAAATTCCGCTTGCCTTAATTGCAATCGGAGCATGTTCTCGTGACGAGCCGCAACCAAAGTTCTTTTCGGCAACCATAATGTCGCCCTCTTTTACATTGTTCACAAAATCCTTGTCGATATCCTCCATACAGTGAGCCGCAAGCTCCTTGTGCGAGGCTGTGTTAAGATAACGAGCAGGGATAATTACGTCTGTATCAACGTTGTCGCCGAATTTATGTACAGTACCTTTTGCGTTCATATTTAGCACCTTACCTTTCTTAATTGAGCTTTTCAGGGTCTGTGATATAACCCGTTACTGCGCTTGCAGCCGCAACGGCAGGACTTGCAAGGTAAACCTCACTGTCAACGTGTCCCATTCTGCCTACAAAGTTGCGGTTTGTAGTTGAAATAGCCTTCTCGCCTGCGGCAAGGATACCCATATGACCGCCAAGGCAAGGGCCGCATGTGGGAGTTGAAACAACTGCGCCTGCCTCTACAAATATGTCGAAAAGTCCCTCGTGCATTGCCTCAAGCCAGATTTTCTGTGTTCCGGGGAGGATAATGCATCTTACGTTGTCTGCAATCTTTCTGCCCTTTAAAATATCAGCTGCCGCACGTAAATCGGAAATTCTGCCGTTTGTGCACGAGCCGATTACGCACTGGTCGATTTTAACTTCCTTTTCGCCGATTTCATCAACCGTTCTTGTGTTTTCGGGAAGGTGGGGGAATGCAACAGTCGGCTTAAGCTCGCTCAAATCAATTGTGTATTCTTCGTCATAAACTGCGTCATCGTCGGCAGTGTATTCAACGGGAGTGCCCTGATATCTGTCGTTGCAGTATTCACGAGTTACGTCGTCAACAGGGAAGATGCCGTTCTTTGCGCCTGCCTCAATAGCCATATTTGCAATGCAGAGTCTGTCGTCAATGTTGAGGTACTTAATGCCCTCGCCGACAAATTCCATTGACTTGTAGAGCGCACCGTCAACGCCGATTTTGCCGATGATGTGAAGAATTACGTCCTTACCGCTGACATAGCCCTGCGGCTTGCCGATAAGGTTGAATTTGATAGCGGAGGGAACCTTGAACCAAGCCTTGCCGCTAATCATTCCTGCCGCCATATCGGTTGAGCCAACACCTGTTGAAAATGCGCCGAGCGCACCGTATGTACAGGTGTGTGAGTCTGCGCCTATGCAAAGACAACCCGGTCCTACAAGTCCCATTTCGGGGAGAAGAGCGTGTTCAATGCCCATCTGACCGACGTCCTTGTAGTTCTTGATGTCGTATTTGTGAGCAAACTCTCTTGTCTGCTTAACCTGTGTAGCCGCCTTGATATCCTTGTTTGGAGTAAAGTGGTCCATAATCATTGCGATTTTTGTGTTGTCAAATACAGCAGTTGCGCCGTTTTCTTCAAATACGTTGATTGCAACGGGAGAGGTAACGTCGTTGCCGAGCACCATATCCAGCTTTGCTTCAATAAGCTGACCTGCCTTAACCTCGTCAAGCCCTGCGTGAGCGGCGAGGATTTTCTGCGACATAGTCATACCCATAATTATCACTCCTTGAGTCTGTTATTTACTTTAAATACATTATTGCATATTGAAGAAGAAAAGATTGTAAACTACTTTACAATTACTAAAATAACGTTAACTATAATATACATTTAATTCCGAATTACGCATTCCGAATTCCGAATTGAATAGTCATCAGTCTGTGCTGACAACTCTTTTTCCTCTCCAGCTTCCTCTTATCCACCTTACGAATACAACAACGCCTCTGAAAATTTCGTCAGCCGCCATACCTATCCATACGCCTGCAAGTCCCATTCCGAGCACAACGCCGAGAACGTATGCAATAAGCACGCTCAGTCCCCACATTGAGAATATTGCAAGCATTGTGGGGAATTTAACATCTCCTGCCGCTTTCATACTGTTGATTATAACAATATTTGTCGTACGTCCGAATTCAAGGAAAATTGCAATGAACATAACCGGTGCACCCTGTGCAGCAAGCAGCTCGCCAACCTTCGGGTCGTCTGAAAACAGCGTGAAGGTAAACGGAGAAGCAAGCCAGTTGATTATAGCTATTGAAATTGAAACAAGCAGTCCAAACCGAAGCGTTTTCATCACACGCTTGTACGCAAAGTCGTAATCTCCTGCGCCGACGCTGTGACCTACTATAATCTGCGTAGCAATTGCGGCTGAAAAAGCAATCATATAAGTAAACATTGAAAGCATAGTTGCATATATTTTAGTATTTATGGCAATAATACCCATAGTGTTTACGAAGGCGGTGATGACAAGCTGAGAAAAGTTGTAGGAGATATTCTCGCCTGCTGTGGGAATACCGAGCCTTAAAAGCTGCTTTAAAATCCTGAAAGGAAACGGTCTGAGGTATTTTATGCCAAAACTTCCCTTGATAACGCAGTAAAAGTAAATGATTGCAGCGATAACTGCCAGAATTCTGCTCACTGAGGTTGAAATCGCAACGCCCGAAGCGCCAAGTCCAAGACTGTGCAGAGGTCCGTAGAGAAAGAGGAAGTTGCCGATAATATTTGTAATGTTCATACCAAAGGCTATTACCATTCCGAAAACAGTTTTGCCGTGACTGCTGAAAATCTGGCTGAACGCATTGATAAGCGCCTGTGTAAAGATAGTACCGCCGACTATTTTCATATACATATCGGCGTCACTCATCATCTCATTGGGCACCTGCATAACCGAAAGCAGAGGATTGCTGAACAAAAACACCACAAGACTGATGATTCCGCTTAAAACAAGGTTAAAGCTCAAAGCAACAGTGTAAATGCGGTTCATTTCTTCTTTTTTGCCTGCGCCGAGGTACTGGCTTACCATAATTCCCGTTGCGCTCGAAATTACGGTGAACGCAAGCGCAAGAAACCCGATTATCGAGTTTGCGTTGCCGATAGCGCCGACGGCTGTTTCGCTGTAGTTTGACAGCATAATGGTATCGACATAGCCGAGCGCAACGCCGAGAAACGACTGAAAGAATATCGGCCACGCAAGGCTTATAACGCTCCGCTGAACAACTGGAAGCTTTTTATCTTCTTTTATTTTAGAGAGTACCGACATAGTTTTTTCCTCCGGAAAATAATTTACAAATAATAATTGTTAATCGTACATTGATAATTGTTAATTAAATTTATCTGTTGACCTTAACTGATTTGCAATGTATAATGTGAAATATATTATTGAAAGGAAATTGTTTTATGAATATATGTGTATTTGGTTCGTCAAGCGACCTCATTGACAAGGAATATCTCGATTCTGCCGAAAAGCTCGCTTCTGAGCTTGCAAAAAGAGGTCACGGAATCGTATTCGGAGCAGGAAAATACGGCGTTATGGGAGCAGCCGCAAGGGGTGCCTCAGCCGAAAACGGAACGCTTATCGGCGTAAGTCCCGAGTTCTTTAAGGAAATGGACGTAATCTACGACAACTGTACCGAGCTTATTTTCACCGAAACAATGCGTGAACGCAAGGGCATTATGGAGGACAAATCCGACGCTTTTATCATCTGCGCAGGCGGAATGGGCACTTTTGAGGAGTTTTTCGAGGTTCTCACCCTCAAACAGCTCAGACGTCACCAAAAGCCCATTATCATATATAATGTAAAAAGCTACTACAATCATATGATTGCTATGATGGACAACGCAGTAAAAAACAAGTTTATGACAGACGACTGCAAACGCCTTTATTCCGTAGCCGACACGCAGGAAGAAGTTATTGAACAGCTTGAAAACTACGTTCCCTTTTCATATAATAAGTATAACTTCGTTTACGAGGGGGATAAGAGCAATGGCTGACAGCTGTGAAATGTGTGCTCACTATGTTGCTGACGAGGAGTTCGGCGATTACTGCAGCATTGACCTTGACGAGGACGAAATGGAGCGTTTTCTCACTCAGAACGTAACCCAATGTCACTATTTTCAGCTATATGACGAATATAAAATCGTGAATAAGCAGATTTAAAATTGTGAAATATTATTCAAAAGGCACGATTTTCGTGCCTTTTTTGTTTTATAAGAAATACAAATCGAAATGTTACATTGAAAAAACATCATTTTATTACTATTATATCTATCATTTTTATACATTCAAGGGTAAAATTTAATAATATATAGCAGTATTTATTCTTTTTGTATAAAAAAGAGCAATTTTTGAACAGTAACAATACTTTTTACATTTCTGTAATATATTTAATTATTATGCACAAATCGGACCCACGAAGATTGTGTAAATATACAAAATTAGGAAAATACGTAATAAAATTATTGATTTTTTGGCAAATTAGGTATAAACTTGTTTTATCAAATGATGAATTTAAGTTCGTAACTATGTAAAATTTTATTCGGGAGTGTTTACAATGGGCTTTTTCAACAAAATAGTTGATAATATGGTCAGCGAAAAAGTGCCTCGTAAAAGGCGCAAAAGGCTGATAGTGTTTGTAGCCCTTATTACTCTGCTTTCAATGACTACCGCAACGGTTGCCTGGTTTACGGTAAATACCTTTGCCGGCGTTGATAATCTCGATATCAAAATCAGTATGAGCGCACAGCTCAAGGTCGGAATGGAAAATTACGGCACCGACCTCGAGAGATACACCAAGGTAATCACCAACGAAATGGTTGACAGTTATCTTCAGAAGCAGGGCACAAGCCTTGCAGAGATTATGCTCGACCCGGTTACTACTACCAACGGCACTCGCTTTACTAATCAGCGTGGAGCTGAGAGAGAACCTAATAAACGCTCCTACCTCGAATTTGAGTGTTACTTTATCGCTACCGAGGATATGTGGGTGCACCTTACAACCGAAAGCACCAAGCAGGGCGAGGATGACGGCACAAAGGTTACAACAACCTCTACGGGTGCAAAGGCTGACGTTGTAAATTGCGCACGAGTTGATTTTTCAACCGACAAAAACGGTACTGCAATTTATGAGCCGAACCGTGGAACTCCTGTCAACGGACAGTCAACATTCGACCTTCCTTCAGGTACAATGCAGTACAGCAACAGCACAAGGCTTTTCCATCTTGACCAGCTTACTCCCACAAAGGCAACAATCCGAATTTGGATTGACGGCGAAGACCCGCAGTGTGATGACGATGTTCAGGACGCACAGCTCGGTGTTCAGCTCGGCTTTGTAGGCTGTGACGAAAACAACGTTCCCATTTCATAAATATATTTTTCGTAGGGAACGACCCCTGTGTCGTTCCTAACTGACATACAGCAAACCTAATAGGAACGACACAGGGGTTTCCGCCCCTTAATAAGGGGATTGAGGGGTTTTGGGCAACCGCCGTACCGTTCCCTGCAATTGTTAATTTTTAATTTTTATAACCGGAGTGATTAAATTGTTCGGAAAAAAGAAACCAAAAATTGAACAGCCCATTACTCCGGAGGAGTTGAGCCGTCTTAATGACAAAAAAATGGCAGATGCCGAAATTGAGCATTTCCACGTTAAGAATGACTCTATTGACATCGTCAAGTACAAAAAACGCAGAAAGCTTCTGAGTGTAATCCTTACGGTATGTCTGATTATTCTCCTTATTCTTTTCATTGTATCAATGCTCTTGACTCAGTGGGGCGACCTTATCATCAGCGTTGATTCTCCTGCGGTAAAGAAAGGCATCATCTTAAGCGAGGATCCCGAGTTTAAAACTCAGAGCGCAGCACTTTCTGCTAAGCAGGCTGACGATGTAACAAACATTACATATTCATGGCTTCCCGTTGACCTTGATACAAGCAAAAACGGTGAGCATAACGGCGACAACTACGTTGCATATACTTTCTACTGCAAGAACAACGGACAGGCTACTCTCGACTATGACGCAGTGCTTGAAATTACCGGTGTTGCAAAGTCAGCCGACGAAGCAGCAAGAGTTATGGTTTATAAAAATGGAAAACCCGAAATTTTCGGTAAGGGCAAGTACGATGACCGCAACACAGCCGAAACCGATTGCACAAAGTTCAATACCGATACCGAGGTAATGACAACTGCAACCGAGGATTTCAGGGTCGGCGACATTGATAAATACACAATCGTTATCTGGATTGAGGGCAACGACCCCGAATGTATCGACGATATCCGCAACGGACACATCAGAATGAGAATGTTGTTCAGCGTGCGTGACGACGAAACAACAGCACCCGCAAATTAATTCTGGTATTAAGCGCAATCTTACTTGAATTGTGCTAAATATAAAAAAGCAAAATATCCCTATGGTGTTTTAGGGACAAAAAATTATTTTTAGGAGGAATTTCTCAATGAAAACAACATCAAGAAAGAGATTATTAGTCTCTTCAGTAGCAATGCTCCTCGTAGCAATGCTCGCACTCGGAACTGCAACTTATGCATGGTTCACAACAGATTCTTCAGCTTATGCTGATGGTATTTCAGTACAGACAGTAAAGGCTTCTGAGCTTAAGCTTTCTGCTGCTACAGGTGATTGGACTGACCACCTCCAGTATGGTTATACAGGCAAAATTTTAAAGCCTGCTTCTTCAGCTGATGGTGCTAGCTGGTTTAAAGCAACTGCTGCTAGTAAGACTGCTTATACTGCAACCGCAAGTTCAGTTGAGAGTGCAGGTACTTACGTCCAGGCAAACCAGGGTATTGATAATTATGTATTTATGCAGCAGCTTAACGTTGCTAACTTTGGTGGTTCTGATGTTCAGAATGCTAAACTTGAGTTCACTCTTTCTGAAACCCAGGTTCAGACAGGTAAAAAATATTTAAGACTTGCTCTCGTACCCGTTAGCAGTCGTGCAACTTCAACAGCTTTACCTACTATGGAAGCAACAGGCAAGAATTCTTTTGCTCAGAATGTTTACTCTGTAGGCACCGACTCAGCTGATGCATACAAAACCGCTTCTTCAAATGCAACAATTACTTCCAAAGATGCTTCTACAAAGGTTACAATTGATTTAGGTACATTAAAAGCAGCTACAAATTCAACTACTCCTTCAACTAATGGCGTTAAATACTTCAACCTCTTCATTTGGTTCGAAGGTCAGGATGAAGATTGCTACGATACAAATGCAGGTAACGAATTACCTACTATTACATTTAATGTAACCGGTGATACAGCAGACATGAACTAATTCGCATAGTTTATTTGCAGTTATTTATTAAATCTTAAATGATTAACCCCAATGATTGGAGACCCCTTGCATGAGTAAAGTGATAAAAAGAATATTCAATATTTTTATTGATATTTTAGTAGTTTTTATTCTTTTAGTATCAGCATTTGTTGTAGTACTATCTTTAACAACGGAATCATCAGGGGTTCCCAACATTTTAGGTATTGCACCCTTAAGCGTTCAGACAGCCTCAATGGAAGATACAATTAACCCCGGTGACCTCATTTTCTGCGATGTTGCAGAAGATGAAGAGGAATATCAGGAGGGCGATATTGTAACCTTTCCGATTGTAATCAACGGCGAGCAGGTTTTAAACACTCACCGTATTGTCGAAGTAGTAAAAGATGAAAACATCACATATTACAGAACGCAGGGTGACAACAAAGAAACAAATCCCGAGCCGGACGAGGAACTTCAGACCGCATCCACAATTGTGGCTAAATATACGGGAACGAAAATCGCCGGCTTGGGTAACGTATTAAGCTTTATCAGAACTCAGCTCGGATTTTTCCTTTGCGTACTGCTTCCTATGATTATTTTCTTTATCTATGAGGCTGTCAGGGTTGTAATGAACCTTATGGCTTACAGCAAAGAAAGGGCATTTGAAGAGGCTCAGGCGTCTGTCAATAATTCTGAACTTACGGAAGAACAGAAGAAAAAGGCAATTGAAGAGTATCTTGCTTCTATCGGACAGCAGAATGGTAATGCGGAAAATGAGCCTGAAGTACAAACACCTGCCGACGGCAATAATTCCAACGCTGAAAGCTAAAGCTTTAAATTATTTTTAACAATTATTTGTCCCTATGCACATAGGTGCATCTTTAGTAACGAAAGTATTTCTTTTCCGCCAATGTGCGGAAAAGAAATATGAAGTTACATTATTACGTTGCAATATTTATTGTAGCGAGCGACGCCCTCGTCGCTCATAAAAAATGAGGTAGATTTTTTTAAGGAGACGAAGTACCGTGGACACAGTATTTAAATTTCTGTTTGAATTTCTCGGTCAGTTTTTTGGCTCACTGTGGTCAATCATATCAGGATTGTTTACAGGAATAGGAGAGGCGTTTAACTTTCCTGCCTATATCAATATCATAAACGGCTATACCACTGAGCTTGGAGGACTTGCCTGGGGTATTGCAATTCTCGCCATAGTGCTTCTTGTTGCTGTGCTTGGACTTATTGTATGGCTCATTATCGTCGCCGTAAAAAAGTTTATCCGTTCACACCGCAGAAGAAAAGACACTGACTCCCTTGTAAAGGAAGTACAGGCGCTTAATAAAGAGGTAATGAGATTAAACCTTGAAAAGGATAAAATCCTTTCTATGAAGGTATCACAAATAGGTCTTAACCCCAACGAAATTGCTGAGCTCACAGGCGAGGAAATTGAAGCTCTCAATAACGGTGAAGAAGAAGAAGCTGAAAACGGCTCACGTTTCTACAAGCTTACTGAAATCGACGAGCTTTGGGCTGATTACGTACCGCCGGTTTATGATAATGAGATTACACTTCCGGAGTTTTGTGACAAGTTCCGTCTGTTTGCTTGCTCACGTCTTGGTCTTTACTATGACATTAAACTTATCAGACTTTTTGTTGCTTCTTTCGCTTCAACAAGACTTATTATCCTACAGGGTATTTCAGGTACAGGTAAAACTTCACTTGCTTATGCCTTCGGTAAGTTTGTTAACAATCCGTCAATCATTGCTTCTGTTCAGCCTTCATGGCGTGACAGAACAGAGCTTTTCGGTTATTTCAACGAATTTACAAAGAAATTTAACGAAACTGAACTTCTCCGTGCTATGTACGAGGCTTCTTACAACGAAAATATTTACGCAGTAATCCTCGACGAAATGAACATCGCACGTGTTGAGTATTACTTTGCAGAAATGCTTTCAATCCTTGAAATGCCGTCACGTGACGAGTGGGTTGTTGACATCATTCCAAACGCATGGCCTAACGACCCGAAGCACATCAAAAACGGTCAGCTGCAAATTCCGCCGAATATGTGGTATATCGGTACAGCTAACAACGATGACTCTACCTTTGCAATTACAGATAAGGTTTATGACCGTGCTATGCCGATTAACATTGATACTAAGGGTGTTGCCTTTGAAGCTGAAGACACACCGCCGATTAACATCAACTACAAGCATTTTGAAGATATACTTAATGAAGCAAAAGCTAAAAATGTTGTTTCAGAAGAGAACATCAAAAAGATCGGACTTCTTGATGACTATGTTATTGAGCATTTCCGTATAGCTTTCGGTAACCGTATTGTTAAGCAGCTTCGTGACTTTGTTCCTGCTTACGTTGGTACAGGCGGAACCGAAATTGACGGTCTTGACTATGTTCTCGCAAGAAAGGTATTCAGAAAGTTTGAGTCACTCAACCTTTCGTATATCAGAGATGAAATCGATGGACTTTGCGCTTATATCGACGAGCTTTTCGGCGAAGAAAATATGAATGAATGTAAAGATTATCTGCGTATGCTCAAAAAGCTTGTATAATCCGGCTATATAAGGGCGAACTCTGTTCGCCCTTTAGTTAGTATAACAATTGCAGATGACAGATATTATTGTATTTTAACAATAAATGTTGTGCTTTAATTTGATGAGGAGTATCACCCTATGGCTGATTTCAGTAAATATTACAGAGCCTACATGTATATGCAGGAGCTTCTGAAAAATGATTTTACTTACAATTACATAAATGAAGGCTTTAAGGACGGCGACAAGGGCAACGATTCTCTCGACGGTAAAACTAACGAAAAAGTTATCGATATGGACTGGGTTGTTGCTATAGAAGAAACCCTGCCTTATATTCAGAAAGCTATTGACGAACAAAGACGTTTTATCAAACAGGTTGAAAACGTTGTTCGTATTGAGCTTGCCCGCAAGGTAGGTCCTGAGTCGGTAAAGCACCTCTCGCAGCACACCAACTTCATTGCCAAGGTTGACGATGACGGTATGGTTACTCCCAACAAACTTCTGACAACTGAGCGTGAAGAAAGCTTTGCTATTTATGAAAACCGTGTTCTTATGACCCTTATCCGCAAGGCTTTGCTTTTTGTTGATGACAAATATTCAAAGATGAAAGACGTGCCAAATGACAGCTTTAACAAGATTCATATGGAACGTCACGTCGATTTTAACGATAAGAAAATCGATTTTTCAATTAATTATACTAATGAGTCGCACGATAAGCTCGCTGATGACCTCGATGTTCTCGACGTTTCCGAGCTTTCCGACTTCGATCGTATCAGACGTATTCGCTCAACTCTTAATGATTTCTTGAATACCCAGCTTATGCGTGAAATTGCAAAAGAACCCGAAGTTCGCCCACCGATTACACAGACCAACCTTTTGAAGAAGAATCCTAACTTCAAAAAGGCTATGGAGCTTTGGACATTCCTCGACAGCTACAAGCGTACTGGATTTGAGATAGTAAGTGAAGATTATCATGGCAAAATGGACGAACAAGTTCAGCAGGACGTTTATTTTGCAATGGGCTTTGAGCATTTTATGATGTCTATCGCCACTAACCCCGGCTTACGCAACATTCTCCAGCAGAAGTATGAGGAAGAAAATGCAAGAATCGCCGAGGAGGAAGCTAAGCCTGAAAAAGCCCGTGAATCGGTAATGAAGGCTCAGATTGACGCAGTCCGTAAAGAGGAAATGGAAATCCGCCTGCGTGAGATTCGTGAGCGTGAAAAGAAAATACTCGACCTTACTAATGAAGTAAAGAACCTCAAGGTAACACTTGAACAGAAGGAACAGCAGATATTGACCTTAAAAGGACAGATTTCTGCACTTCAGGATCAGATAGAAGAGCTGAAAGAAGAGCTTAAAGAAACAAAGCTTAAGCTTCTTGAAGCAGAAAATGAAATCAAGGCTCTCAAGGCAGAAAATCAGGCTCTCAAAGAAAAGATTGAGGAACTGAACAAGACAATTGATGAGCTGAATAATAAAATTGCACAACTCAACGAGCAGATTAGAGTCCTCAACGACCGAATACAGGTTCTTATGCAGGAAAATGCTCGTATGCAGTCCAAAATTCAAGAGCAGGAAAAGATTATTGGGGAGCAGACCGCAAGAATCGAAGAGCTTGAAAAGCAGACAGCTGAACAGCTTGCTAAGATTGCAGCTCTTACCGATAATCTTGCTAAATGCGAAGCAGAGATAGAGAGTAATAAAAAAGAAATTACTTCTCTTACAGAGAGAAATGAAAAGCTTGTGACTACGCTTCAGGACGAGCGTACTGCACATAAAGAAAAAGTAGAGCAGATGAACGCTGACTTTGCTGCCAAAACCAAGGCGGCTGAGGAGCAGTTCAAGTCTGAGAAGAAATCACTGCAAAAGCAAATTGACGATTCTGAGGCAGCTCATACAAAATATGTTGCACAGCTTAATGCTGAATTTGCTGACAAAGCAAACCAGGCAGAGCAGAAGCGCATAAAAGAGCTTGCCGAAAAGCAGGCTGAGCACGAAAAGCAGATTGAACAGATTAAGCTTTCAAATGACAAGGCTTCTGCGGCTGTAGAAGCTAAGCATGCTTCGGAAGTAAGAAAGGTTCAGAAATCTGTAGACAAGCGTGTTGAAGCCGCTCAAAAATCTGCAGAAAAGCAGTATAATGCTAAGATTAAAGAGCTTAAAACTCAGCAGGCAAGAGAAATTGCTGAGGTAAAACGCAAAGCAAAAGAAGAAATCAGACTTGCTAAGCAAAAAGCAAAAGCAGAGGTTAGACTTGCTAAGCAAAAGGCAAGAAAAAATATGTTCACAAAAGAAGAACTTATGGAAATGAACGACATCATTGACAGCAACTGATAAAGTTAATTCAGAGAGGCAGACTTATGAAAAATTCTACTGCGTCCAACAGAAAAACGGGCAGAATGATTGCTAAAAATTTAATAATTCTTGTTGTGCTTGTTTTTGTTGCAATTCTTGCAATGTGGGCGTGGTTTACCAATAAGTCTTCAGCTACAGCGGACGGCATTAGTGTTGAGTGCAGGGCGCCTGATAAGCTCGAAATAGCTATCGTTCCGCATTCTGATGACCCAAACAAAGCGGTCAAACCGGATGATGATGATTTTACGTCTGCCATTACATTAAAGGATCAGAATTTTATGGAAGACTTGAAGAAAGGTTTTTCTGAGGTAACAAGCGACGGTGTAACATTTATGCAGCCTCCTCTTCTGCAGAGTAACGGTGTTGCAAAGCCTGATGTCGGACCGGAAAGTGTATGGAGAACTGCAACTCCGAATGAGAAATATCTTAGCTTCGACCTTTATATCCGCTCAGAGGGTCAACACGATGTGTATCTTGACGCAGGCTCTAAGTTCACAACAGTATCTCCTGCGCTGACTGGCGATAATGCCACAAATACAATAAGCAACACAAATAAGATTTCCAAGGATGCAATTGTTGGTGCGGCAAGGTTTTCAGTCTATACAAATGACGCTGAAAAAACACCTAAATTACTCTGGATACCAAGACCGGATATTCTCTTCTCAGCTAACAGTATTGGTAGCGAAAGTTTACGGGAAAATGTAAAAAGATCAAATATTGATGGCGATCCTACATATAAACATTATTATTGGTCAAGTCAGAAAGTAAGAACAGAATTTACTAACACAAATGTTCTTGCTACCTCTGAATCGGTTAACGGAGAGTTTGTCCTAAAAGAAAAAAAGAAAATTGCAACACTTTCTGAAACGAATAACTATGGTAATAAAGTGTATTATGTCACCTCTGTTGTGTGCAATATGTGGCTTGAGGGTGAGGACTATGAATCCCGTAAAGCACTTGTTGGCGGCGAATTTAAGGTTAATTTAGAATTGACTATCAAAGAGTAATATGGTATTATATTTATATTGATTATCAACAAGGAAAGGAGATATTTTACTGATGCTGAATAAGTTTATTGAAAAATATTCACAAAGAAGACTTGGCGGTTACAAAAAACTTTCAGCTTCATACATATCGATTTTTCTTGTCTTTTTGTTACTTGTAACTACAACTGTGTCGTGGTTTACCCGCCAGGATACTGCAAGCGTAGATTCTGACAGCTTCAAAATGAATGCTTCTTCAGGACTTCGTGTTAATGAGGGCGAGGATTTAGAAAACCACATAAAGCTTGACAATCTTATGCTTTCCGAGGCTTCAAGCGTTGACGGAAGAAATGTGTTCTTCCCCGCCGAGGGCAATTTCTCATCTGAGACAAGCAATATGAAATTCCGCGAGGGAAATGTCGGCGATAAAAATGTTCTTTATGCGCATAAGGATTTTACTCTCCAGGGCGATTCAAGTGTTACATATGTTTATGTAAAATCCTATATGATTAAGGTAAAAAGAAAAGTAGAAGGTCAGTCGGAGCCGGTTGAAGAGGTCTTTGACGGTTCTCTTAAAATGAAATATGACAAAAACAACACTCGTCTTCCGGTAGGTCAGATTTTCCACGAGGAATGTCCGGTTCGCATAGCTTTTATTCAAGACAGCAGCACAGAGCCAAAGGTTATTGACCCTCGTGCGCTCGTTGATCAATACACCATAAATTACGATGCAGTTGCGGCAACCGATTCTTACGGCAATCCTGCGACGCAGCGTACAGATGTTAAATCCTTTTCCGATTATTATTACGGCACAGGTAAGCCGCTGTTTACACTTGAGAACGGTGTACCGATAACTGCTTCAATGGTAGTCTGGCTTGAGGGTACAAGCAGTGTCCTTGAGCAGTACAAGGGGCAGGAGATTTCTGTTGATATTGAACTTGAAAGTAACTGGACAGAGATGCATGAAGTCAAATTTATTGACGATACAAAATACCAAAACGGTGAGAACAAGCACTGGATTGATGAAAAACCGAATGAACAAATTCTGATTATTATGTCATACAGAGATGTTGAGGCAAGTACCAAAACAAGAGATGTTTGGAAATCTGTTGTAATGAAAAGAGGCAAAGTAACTGAAAACGGTAATAAAACTTGGATTGCATATTTGCCGAACAATGTAACCACAAATATTTCCTTTTACCGATGTATGGCTAAGAATGAAGAGATTGTTTACAACTCGTGGCATACCATGCCTGATTTAAGATCACTTATTTTGACTGAAGATGGAAAGAAATGGTATTCAGAATTTTTCGGAACAAACGGAAGTCAGGATCATAGAACGACTGACGGCACCGAAAACGGTTCTCTGCTCTATACATATTCAGCGAAATATGATAACGGCTACGGTGAAGTTAAAGGACAAGATTATGATTCTAAGACTCAGAAACAGCGTCTTGCTCCCTGTATAGGCTATTGGGGTAATCCAACAAACCAAGGCGGATCAGGTGAGTCCGGTGGATCAGGTGAGTCCGGTGGTGGCTCTGAAGAAACCCAGCAATTTACTATTAAACATATTGAACTTGGACAGGTTATTTCTTCAAAGACCCAAAGTGATGTATATAAAATGCTGCAAAACGGAGCTAGTCTGTACCTTGAGTTCAGCAACGGAAATAGAATTAAGCTTGACAAAGGAAATAATACTGATTACTATAAAACGACAAATCAAACAGCAAATATAGATGATAGAATTAAACAATTTACTGTGTCAGATGGTACTACCGAAAAGGCAATATCGCTCGAAGGTGGATTTATTACAGTTACCGACAACACAGATACATACTGGAATTTCTATATGAACGATAACGGCAAGGCAGTAGCTAATTTCAAAGCAAACAAAGAATAAATCGTTTGTGCATACAATTTTCAGTGTGATATATTCAGCGGTTACTTAATTAAAAATGGAGGTGTCATAATGAAGGAAAAGCTGTCAGCAATTAAAAACGCATTATTAAAAAAGAAAAAATCACGCTATGGTTGGTTGCTTTCATTAGTGGCACTTGTAGAGGTTGCAATGATTCTGCTTGTTTCAACCTATGCCTGGGTAGAAACAATTTCTTCAATTAGAATCAGCAATTCTGATAAAATAGGAAAAATTGATACCTACACCTATACTGATGTTTTAGTTGGCTCCGGTTCTGAATATAATCAACAGATTGATCTTTCGCAGTATTTCCGTGCTTCCGGTAATGTACATATGGCTTCGGCTTCAAGTGCAGACGGACAGAATTTCTTTTTCCCTCAAGTTGCAAAAACTGGCGGCAGCGCCTTTGATTCTCGTTACAGAAGGGGCGGAATTAACGATAAAAACACCAACTACATTAGCTTCTCATTTAGGGTTAAGTCCATCGGAAAGAATACAGACTTTTATTTTCAAACTGTTCCCGAATTTAAAATTGGTGATACAGTATTAAATCAAAACCAAGTCAGAATAGCGCTGACTGTTGCGAACGAAAATGGTACAAGCCCATCTACAAAGATTTATTCGAATAAGCAGCGTGACTCCGAAAACGTAGTTGCAAATACTAACGGTACTAAAAGTCAGTCGATAAATATAAATTCTTTCAGTGATTTTGTTTTCAAAGGAGAAAGTGAAACAACTAATCAACCTCTGTTCAGTGTTGATTATAATAAGACAAAGCTTGTTACACTTACTGCATGGCTTCAGGACCCTGAACCGTCTGAGGATTACTCAGGCAAAAGCCTTACAACAAATAACTTTTCAATAGTTACAGGCGTAACAAAAAAGACAATTAAATTTATTGACAGAACTTCGGCATATAATTCGCCAACTGCAAAGAAAGATACTTGGCAATGGGTTTCAAATGATTCAATTGATATGTGGGTTAAGACTGCAAATGACAGCTACCATAGGATGGAGCCTGTTACCAATGGAACTTCCTCAAAGGTAACCGAATGGACAGTGCAGATTGCCCCGGATGATTTAGGTGATTATAATAATTATATGTACTTCTATCGTTCGTTAAAATCAATTTCAGGCAATCCCGACTCTGATGCAAAGTACGAAAATTATTGGATGGGCAAGCTCAGTGACGCAAGCTTTCAGGGTGCTTATACCTTTACTGCTTATGGAAATATTGTTCCAGAACATAGCAAGCTGGGCTACGGAACATGGAAAGATGTGTGCTTAATTAACCTTAGAAGTGAAAATTCAAGCGTTTTGACAAATCCTTCCGATGCTCCTTCCTCTGCAACACAGGTTACGCTGAAAACAAAAAATAATACATCAGTTGTACCGATGAACTATAACGAAGGATATTGGAAAGCGTATATTCCTAATGATGAAAATTCAAAAGAACTGACCTTTGAATTTTTAGGAAAATCAATTAATGCCCCGAATAGGTATGAACAAAATGAGTCAAAATTTCATATTACTTCGGACACAACCGGTTTCTGGGAGCCTGCTGCAACAGTACAAGTCAAAGTTGCAAGCGGCTACGAGAGTATGGGAACTGTCAGCGTCAGCGGTGGAGTGGTAAATGCTACAGAAGTAAGAGTTACTGCCGGAACAGAGGTTGATCTTATAGCCACACCTGCTGAAGGTTATGCTTTTGAAGGTTGGTATAAAGATTCACAAATATATTCACCTAATAGCACAGCGCAATATATTGCTGACAAAAAGTCCGAGACAGTCGAGTTTGTTGCAAAATTCCAGTATAATGTGCGTGTAAATGCAAAAACATATGATGAAATAGATTATTCAACAGGTAAGATTACAGGTAATGGTACCGTAAATACGCTCGGCGGTAAGGTGCAGATTAACGAACGTACTCCGATTGATAAAGATAATTTATCTGTTTTGTCGGGCGGAAGTGTAACACTCAATGCTGTACAGACAGCTGATCAGGCAAAAGATTATGAATTTATGGGTTGGTACCACAAAGACGGTAGCAAGATTTCCAATGATGAAAGTCAGCGTCAGACTACTCTTACTATAACCAATTTGAACAAGCCGATTGATTATTATGCTCATTTTAATGTAAAAACATTTTCCGTTGAAGCATATGGTCAAGAAGGCAAAGGTAATGCTGAATTCTATATTAACAGCAACAACAAAGCAAGCGGAGCTTATATTAAGATAAATGCCAAAAATACAGAAACCGTTACATATAATGCTGTTGCTGCTGATTCCGACGGATACGAATTTGTCGGCTGGTATAAGGACAAGGCTTTGTCAAATTTTCATACCGACCAACCTGAATTCACGGTAAACAAAAATGATGCACTCAAAAAATACTACGCAAAATTTGAGCTTAAAAAATATGTGGTTAATGCAACTGCCGTAACCGACGGAACTGTGGGCGATACAGGTGGTACCGTTCAGATTAAATACGGTGACACAACGACTTCTGCCGGCCCAAAAGCTCAGGTAGAAAATGTTGTGCACGCTACAAATGTAACGCTTAAGGCAATTACAAAGGACGGATATGAATTTAAGGGTTGGTATGACGACCCTACGGGTGGTAATTTAATTGACGAAACAAATGGCACCTCCGAGGAATTAACAATCAGTCCTTTAAATGCAATTAATGCGTATGCACGATTTAATTTGTCGAAAAAGACTACAACAATTTATTTTGCGAAGAGAAAAGATTTTAGCTCGTATAACGCATATATCTATAATTCGGGTAATGACACAAAATACAATGGCGAATGGCCGGGTAAAAAAGAGGCTACTTATGATGCCGCAACCGGATATTATAAAATAGAATTCTCCGTACCCGCAAATGAAGCAAACGGATTCTGTGTTATTATAAGTGATAACGGAAAAAATCAGCATCCGGCAAATGGTCTGAACGGTCGTTATGGTGGTGAATTCGGTAAAACTTACTTCTTTGACAGTTCGCCAGACACAGGTAAATTGCCGGAATATAATAACCTCGTATCTGTTAAGCTTGGTGCAGTGCGATTCAATTCAAACAACCAGAAAGTTTCCGAGGACTTTACGGGCGGCTCAATCAAAGTCGGAAGCAGTATCTATACAACATCACAAGTGTTGCCGTATAATAAAGGTGACAAATTTACTGCAACTGCCACAGCTAACTCCGGCTACGAGTTCAAGGGTTGGTACACAGACGCTGGTTGTAATACTTCTGTTGGAACCACATTAAGTAATGTTACCCTTGACAGCAACAAAACATATTATGCTAAATTCACGCAGAAGGCTGTCACAAATATTACAATAACATTTGTGGATAATACGGTTGATCCAGATAATTCAAGCAACACAAAATGGGTCGATAAAGACGGTGCTACTTTGTTTGCATACGATAACGATACAAATACTTCCTATAAGATGAGTTGCTCGAATGATATTTGGACTACTGTCGCACCGATTCCATCTACTGTAACTAATATTACTTTCTACAGATGTACCGGAAATGGATTCAACACAGGTAATACACATGAAGGTGAATCTATTAAGTATTGGAATAAATGGGTTGCAGGTGACAGAGGTAACAGTACAACATATACTGCTACAAAAAGTGGTGAAGGTAGCTGGACACAAACATAATAGAATTTGAGAGGTGATACCATGAAAAAATTGAAGATTATAATTGTTTCCTTACTTGCTGTAATACTATGTATTATGTGCGTTACCACTTCAACATTTTCGTGGTTCACCCGCCCTCAAAGCAACAATGGCGATGGTTTCAGTTTGGGTTTCAACTACGAGATTTCAACCGGAAGAGATGTAACAATGCGTACCTACGCTTCCAACGATGATGGTAAAACATATGTTGAAACTGATGAGATTAATAATTTTTCAAATGCTGACGGATTGGCGGCAGGAAAGCGTATATGTTACCGCACTGACCTAATCAATTCCGGCAAAGCCGCTCAGAGCGTTTCCCTTTATCTGTCAAAGCTGACAATGCCTGACGGTGCGAACGGAAGCTTCTACCTCGGTGTAAACAATCCCCTAAAGACATATAAGCAATACCCGAAGATTACAAATTTAGGAAGTTCCGGCTCAACGACATATACAAAGGCGTCTAATAATAAAATGCGTATATATTTCCAACCTAAAAACAGCACAAAGACCGAGCCGGACGTAAACTGGAAAGATAAGAACTATTATGTATGCTACGGTATTAATTCGTATCCTTCGACGTATTTAGCTCTTAAACAAATTAATAGCAGTGGAACATATTATGCAGATATACCTTCAGTTGCAACTCAATTGTTTTTTTCAGTTCAGGATTGGACGGAGTCGTATCAAAGGACGCAGACTTTTACTAATATAAAATCTGACGGTCAATCGCAAACACAAAGTTTAGTGTTTTATTTGAATGGTACATATGATAGTAATGTTAATAATAATGCTCAGGCAGATAAAAGCATAGTCACCGGAGCTTATATTGCGAATTACTACAGTACTATCAATATTCCTGTCGGTTCAACATTCAATGCATCTTTAAACAGTTCGACCGACTATGCCGGTAATATAAAATATTCTCATGATGCTTCTAATTCAAGTATTTTTACTGCAAATGAAACTACCGGCGAGATTGAAGCAAAGGATGTCGGACCTTCTACCTTATATACAAAGGTTGTTGGTCAATATGGCGATACATTTGAGGTTCAAACTACGGTAAACGTTGTAGCTGCAAATCCGGATGTTGTTGACACCGGTTCAACTGATATACCCATTGTGACTAACGTAAAGGTTGGCGGACGTTCAGAAGAAAATAAGCCGGGTGTTGTATCGGTTTATTGGTTCATTAAGAACGATTCAGAAAGCGGTCCTCTAAAATATTCAATTGATGATATTTATCTTACACTCTAATAGAAAAATATTGAACTATCTATAAAAAGGGTTGTTTTTACAGCCCTTTTTTATTATACTTATTTTATGAAAGTACAAAATAGAGAATTAAATGCTTGTTATTCTATATAATTC
>DXYG01000002.1:66461-74478 GCA_019415925.1 Clostridiales bacterium | reverse complement strand
AGAGACAGATTTAGTTATATCACCAAAATAATATTCGCCCTTTATTTTTTATTGAAAAAAAGTGGCGAATAAAGTATAATTAGCCTATATGTAATACACAAATATGGGGGTCGTTTTATGAATTTATCAAATGTAACTTCAGTCCTCGCAGATGCCGGAATGTCTTTATCTGAAAAGGGAATTGCTTCCGCAAAGGTAATTCTGACAGGATTTGTAGTTGTTTTTGCAGTGCTTCTCCTCTTGATTTTAATCATCAAGCTGTACAGTACAATTGTTCAGAAGGCACAGCAAAGCGGAAAAAAGAAAAAAGAAAAGATTAAGGTAAAGGAAGAAAAACCTTCAGTTCAGGCTCCCACGGTTGCTCCTGTTGCCGCAGCTTCTGCTGCTCCGTCGGTTCAGGAAGGGGTAACAGATGAAGTAGTTGCCGTAATTTCCGCAGCCGTTGCAACAATGTACGGTTCTTCCGGAAAAGCAAGAATAAAGAGTATTAAAAAGTCAGACACCGGTCGTTCTGCTTGGGCAAATGCCGGAATCCTTGATAATACACGCCCGTTTTAAGGCTTAATTTTTTCGGAAAGGACGTTATTTATGGAAATTTTACAGGGTTTTGTTGATGCCGTAAACGGCATCTTACAGAGTTCGGGTATATTTACTTTGAATTGGCAGAACTACGTTATGATTGGCGTATCAATTGTTTTGCTTTATCTGGCTATCAAAAAGCAGTATGAGCCGCTCTTGCTTCTTCCTATCGCATTTGGTATGCTGCTCGTTAACCTCTATCCGGCTATTATGGCTGCTCCGTCTACCGAATTGCTTACAGCCGAACAATGTGCTGAGCAAAGTATAGCCACATCGGGTCATGCCCAAATGGTAATTGACGGTGTTACTTATTATGAAAATCCGACATACGGCGGACTTCTTTACTATCTCTATCAGGGTGTAAAGCTCGGTATCTACCCGCCGCTTATATTCCTCGGAATCGGCTGTATGACAGACTTTGGTCCTCTTATTGCTAATCCCAAGAGCCTTATTCTCGGTGCAGCTGCACAGATTGGTATTTTTATTACCTTTACAGGCGCTATTTTCCTCGGCTTTACAGAGGCTGAAGCAGGCGCAATCGGTATAATCGGCGGTGCTGATGGTCCTACCGCAATTTATGTTACCACAAAGCTTGCTCCGCATCTTTTAGGTTCAATCGCTATTGCAGCATATTCATATATGGCTCTCGTTCCGATTATTCAGCCTCCGATTATGAAGGCTCTTACTACAAAGAAGGAACGCTCGGTTGTTATGGAACAGCTTCGTCCGGTTTCAAAGCTTGAGAAGATTATGTTCCCCGTAATCGTTGTAATTCTTATTGCAATCTTCCTACCTGATGCTGCTCCTCTTGTTGGTATGCTTATGCTTGGTAACCTCTTTAAGGAGTCTGGCGTAGTTGAAAGACTTGCAAAGACTGCTCAGAATGAGCTTATGAATATTATCACAATTTTCCTTGGTACAACTGTCGGTGCAACTGCATCAGGTCAGAACTTCCTTACATGGGATACTATCAAGATTATCGTTTTAGGACTTATCGCTTTCTGTATGGGTACAGCCTGCGGTCTGCTCTTTGGTAAGCTGATGTATAAGTTTACAGGCGGCAAGGTTAATCCGCTTATCGGTTCTGCCGGTGTGTCTGCTGTTCCTATGGCAGCTCGTGTTGCACAGAGAGTCGGTCAGCAGGAGAATCCGGGTAACTTCCTGCTTATGCACGCTATGGGCCCGAATGTTGCAGGTGTAATCGGTTCTGCTGTTGCAGCAGGCGTACTCCTCAATGTAGTAGGATAATTTGTAAAAACTTTTAATAAAGGAAGTCAGTCGGACTTCCTTTATTTTTTTGTCGGATAATTCTAATATAGAATTATTGTTATATTGTTATATAATATAATAAATTACATATAAAATATTAAAATGCGCTCATAATGTATAAAATTTTATTTTATGTGATGAAGGAGTATAACGTAATGCCAAAGAATATTACAATACAAAAAATAATCGGTGTTTTGCTTCACAGACTGAAATTTATTCTGATTGCTACTTTATTGATGGGTATTCTGTTTTTCTTGTATTCAAAATTTATCATCACACCAATGTACAGCACTTCTGCTATGATATATGTTCAGAACTACAACGGTGCAAGTGAAGCCAATAAAGAGAGCGGAAAAATCTACAGCGCCGATATCAGCGGTTCATCAAACCTTGCAGGCATATGTGTTACTCTTTTTAAAAATTCAGATGAGATAACATCTCTTTATGATGATTGTTATGTTGATATTTCTGTCAATCAGAGCACATTCTTTATTACTATATCTGTTTCAGGTGCAGACCCTCAGAAGTGCGCAAATGTTGCAAATCAGGTTGCGGATAAATGCGAGGATGTATTCAAGAGCTTTTTGCAGTATGGACAGATAGGAAATATTCGTGAGGCAAAGGTTCCTACAAGGCCTTATGAACCCAGTAATCTTAAAAACACTCTTATAGGCTTGATTGTAGGACTTGCAGCTTCCTGCCTAATAGCAATTCTCCTTGAGCTCATTGATACAACAATCAAAGCGGATGATGATATTCAGGAAATCTACGGCTTGCCTGTATTTGCGGAAATTCCTGATTTTGAAACTCAAGGTAGGTGATTGCAATGAAAATAAAGCTGTTCGGAAAAGAAAAGAATAAGAAGAATACTATTATCGAAAAAGCAGGCGGAACATTGACTGATAAATCAAAATTTGCAATTGTTGAGTCATATAAATCAGCTCGAACAAACATTATGTTTTCACTTTCTGCTGTTGATAAAAAGATTTTTGCCGTAACAAGTCACTCAAAAGGTGAGGGAAAAAGTACGGTTTCTGCTAATCTTGCAATCTCTTTCTCTAAAATGGAAAAGAGAGTCCTTTTGATTGACTGCGATTTAAGACGTCCGAATATTCACAATATTTTCAAAATCGATAATTCTTCCGGTCTTTCTAATATAATCGGTAAGATGGTATCTTTTGAAGATACTGTAAAGCGTGATGTGCTTAACAACCTTGATATTCTTCCCTCGGGCACTATCCCGCCTAATCCGTCGGAGCTTATGTGCTCTGCAACTTTTATTGAGCTTATCGGTGAGCTTTCCGAGGAGTACGACTATATCATTTTTGATACTCCGCCTATCGGTGTAGTTGCCGATGCATTACTGCTTAAAGATTTGATTGCAGGCTTTGTCGTTGTTGTCAGAGAGCGTTCAACAACTCACGGTGATTTGCAGAAGCTTCTTGACAGCGTAAAGCTTGCAGATTCAAAGGTATTGGGACTGATTGAAGTCGGCTGCGAATTAAGTCAGAAAAGAAATAAAAAGGCTTATTATTACTATCAATACTACTAATTTAGGGCAATATATAACAGACTTACAAACTTTGAACAAAAACAAGCTTGTAAGTCTGTTCTTTTTTGTTTAACTAAAAATGCAAGATTTATAAAAAAGACTTGCATTTTATCACTGTATGCTATAGAATATATAAAGGTTTTAAAAGAATTTTTGCAATTATAGTTTAAGGGGATAGCAAAATGAATTATTTGAACTGTGGCAGGGAAGAACTTGAAAAGGAATATGCCGCACTTACAAAAGAATACGAGGACGTTAAGGGAAAGGGCTTAAAGCTCAATATGGCAAGAGGCAAGCCCGGAAAGGAACAGCTTGACTTATCTCTCGGACTTCTTGATGTATTAAACAGCAAATCGGATTTTGTCGGAGCAGACGGAATGGATTGCAGAAACTACGGTGTTCTTGAAGGTATTGACGAATGCAGAAAGCTTTTCGGTGATATTCTCGGAGTTGATTCAAAACACGTTATGGTAGGCGGAAGCTCAAGCCTTAATATGATGTTTGATACAATATCCTGCCTTATGACCAAGCCCATTGCCGAGGGTTGTAAGCCGTGGTATGAGGTGAAGAACAGAAAGTTCCTTTGTCCTGTTCCGGGATATGACCGTCATTTCGGAATTACAGAATATTACGGCTTTGAGATGATACCTGTTCCAATGACAGAAAACGGTCCTGATATGGACGTAGTTGAAAGTCTTGTAGAAAGTGATGATTCAATCAAGGGCATCTGGTGTGTACCCAAGTATTCCAATCCTCAGGGAATTACCTACAGCGATGAAACTGTAAAGAGATTTGCCGCATTAAAACCTGCTGCTAAGGATTTCAGAATTATGTGGGATAATGCTTACTGTATTCACGATATCAACGACACTCCCGATGAGCTTCTCAATATTTTTGACGAGTGCAAAAAGAACGGCACTGAGGATATGCCGATTCTTTTCTGCTCAACCTCCAAGATTACTTTTCCGGGCGCAGGTGTTGCTGCAATGGCTGCAAGCGATAACAATATGAAAGTTTTCAAGGAAAGATATAATTATGAAGTTATCAGCTACGATAAGCTCAATATGCTTCGACACGTCAGATATTTCAAGGATTTTGACGGCATTATGGGGCATATGAAGAAGCATAAAGCAGTATTGAAGCCAAAGTTTGATATAGTTCTCAATGCACTTGATTCTAATCTCAAGCCAGTAGGAATAGGTGAGTGGACTAATCCCAACGGCGGTTATTTTGTCAGCATTGACGTCCTTTCGGGTACTGCTAAAAGAGTAGTCCAGCTTTGTAAAGAGGCAGGCGTTGTCCTGACAGGTGCAGGCGCAACCTATCCTTACGGCAAAGACCCCGATGATAAAAACATCAGAATAGCTCCTACATTCCCGCCTAACGACGAGCTCAGAACTGCTATGGATGTGTTCTGTATCTGCACAAAGCTTGCTGCTTGTGAAAAGCTGCTTGAAAAATAATATTTTTAAAGTAATTTTACGCAATTCAGGGTTTAATTTTAGCCTGAAATCCGTTTAAATAGACTTTTAAAATATAAAATTTGTCAAATAAAAATATTTTTTTATCAAATATTTCTGTATCCATTGACATTTTTGGAAAAAAATTTTATAATAACTCTGTTACGTCTGTATTTATGCTTGGTAACAGAGTTATTTTTGCGCATACAATTCGGACAATTATATTACGGAGGTTTCAAAGGCATGAAAAGAGTTCCAAAGCCTATGTTCTTCATTGTAGCTTTGCTGATACTTGCCTTTTCGTTTACTGCGATTTTCGGAGTATCCTACTACACGGGCGACAACAAAAACACAGTATTAAAAGGCATCGGCGACATACGATGGGGAATTGACATCAGGGGCGGTGTTGAGGCAACATTTAAGCCTGCCGACGATTATGACGCAACTGATGAGCAGTTAGAATCTGCTAAATCAATCATTGAACTTCGTATGATTTCACAGGGCATTACAGATTATGAGCTGTATGCCGACAAGGGCAACGACAGAATCATAGTTCGTTTCCCGTGGAAATCAGACGACAAAGAGCACGACGCTGTAGAAGCAATCAACGAGATTTCTTCAACTGCAAAGCTCACATTCCGTCCCGGCAAGGAGTATGCAAATACCGAGGTCGGTTCCGACGGCAGCTATGTTTACAAAACTCCGACAGGCGATACCGAAAACATACTTATGGACGGTTCTCAGGTTAAGTCTGCAAGGGCAAGCGTATATCAGAGTGACAAAGGTGAGTCACAATACGTAGTAAGCCTTGAATTTACCGATGAAGGTGCTAAAACTTTCGGCGAAATCACATCTCAGTATGTCAATGATACTATTTCAATCTGGATGGACGATATTATGCTTTCTGCTCCTACCGTTAATGCAGCAATTACGGACGGCAAGGCTCAGATTGAGGGCGATTTTACTGCTAAAGAGGCAACAGACCTTGCAAATAAAATCAATGCAGGTGCACTTCCTTTCCAGCTTGAAACTGTAAGCAACGGCAGTATCAGTGCTACACTTGGTGAAAATTCACTTACAGCAATGGCTTATGCAGGTGTTATTGCATTTATCATAATTGCTCTTATTATGATTATTTTCTACCGTCTGCCCGGCTTTATTGCCGTTATTTCACTTCTCGGTCAGATGGGACTTACAATTGCAGCCGTTTCAGGCTTCTTTACAACAATTCCTTCCTTTACAATGACTCTTCCCGGTATTGCCGGTATGATATTGTCAATCGGTATGGGCGTTGACTGTAATGTAATTACCGCTGAACGTATTAAAGAAGAACTCAAGGCAGGAAGAACGCTTGACGGTGCTCTTGACAGAGGTACAAAAAACTCACTGTCAGCAATTATCGACGGTAATATGACCGTAATTATCGTTTCAGTAATTCTTATGCTTGTATTCGGTCCGTCAAATATTCTCTCAATTATTTTCGGCGAATCAACAACAGGTACAATTTACTCATTCGGTTATACACTTCTCGTGGGCGTTATCTCGAACTTTGTAATGGGTGTATTCCTTTCAAGAATAATGCTGAGAAGCGTTGCGGGCTTCAAATTCCTGCGCAAAAAATGGTTATTTGGAGGTGCTAAGAATGACAAATGATGTTCAGACAAAAGCAAATTCACAGATGACCGTTGAGCAGGTAAGTGAAAAATACAACGGCGGTAAAAAGATTATTGATTTTGTAGGTAAGAAAAAAATCTTTTTCGGCATTTCAATAGCAATAATCGTGCTCGGTATAATCTGCAACTTTATTTTTGGTACAACTCTCGACATTCAGTTCTCCGGCGGTGCAACTCTGCGTTTCAGCTACAGCGGTGAGATTGACCAGACTGAGCTTTATAATTACATACAGAACAAGACTACAGATAAGATTACCACATCATTCTCTACAGATATTATGGGTAATTCGGGTAACAATGTTTCTGTTCAGTTCTCAGGAAACGATGCTATTGAAACCGACATTCAGCAGAATCTTGAAGCTGACCTTCAGAAGCAGTATCCCGACAATAATTTCAAATGCCTTGAATCAAACTCTGTTGACGCTTCAATGGGCTTTAACTTCCTCTTAAAGTGTCTTACAGCCGTAGCAATTGCTTCAGTTCTTATGGTGCTTTATGTTACATTCCGATTCAAGAAAATCGGCGGTCTTTCAGCCGGTGTTATGGCACTCGTTGCACTTTTCCACGATATTGCAATGATTTATTTCCTCTATGTTATCTTCCAGATGCCGATTGATTCTAACTTTATCGCAGTTGTACTTATGATTCTCGGTTATTCGCTTAACGATACAATCGTAATCTACGACCGTGTGCGTGAAGAAAGAAAGGCTCTCGGCAGCAAGGCAGATGCAGGTTTGGTATTCAATCTCAGCTGCACAAAGACAATCAAGAGAACAATTATGACATCAGTTACAACGCTTTCAGCTATTCTGATTGTTTATATTGTTGCTATATTCTTCAATATTTCTTCTGTACAGTCGTTTGCACTTCCTATGATGATTGGCGTAATTTCAGGCTGCTACTCGTCAGTATGCATTGCCGGTCCTCTCTGGGTAATGTGGCAGAATCACAAGAAGGAAAAGAAAGCTTTAAAGAAAGCATCTAAGTAATTGCTTTTACATTTATAATTTCAGGGGTTGCATTCAGAATAAGTATATTCTGTGCAGCCCCTTGTTTTTTGGAGCGTAATTAATGAAAAAATTATTATCATTCGCACTTTCGTTATTTATAGTTTTTACAACTTTATTTTCTCTGTCATCCTGTTCGTCTGAAAAAAGCGAGTCAAAAATCGATACTGGTAAAATAAGCGTTGTCACAACAATTTTCCCTTACTTCGATTTTACACGCAGTATTACAGGTGATAAAGCAGACATCAGGCTTTTGCTTTCACCCGGAAGTGAGCCGCATAGCTACGACCCTTCTCCGTCAGATATAGTTGCTATTGAAAATTGCGATATTTTCATCTATAACGGCGGTGAGAGTGATGAATGGGTAGAAAGCGTGCTTGATTCAATTGAAAATAAGAATATGAAAGTTTTGCGAATGATGGATTATGTTGACTTGCTTTATGAACAAAGCGTTGACCACGAAGAACACGACCATGA
>DXYG01000002.1:37420-66361 GCA_019415925.1 Clostridiales bacterium | reverse complement strand
AGAACACAATGAAGAACACAATGAAGAACACAATGAAGAACACAATGAAGAACACAATGAAGAACACGACCACGATCACGGCGAGGAATATGACGAGCATATCTGGACTTCCGTTAAGAACGCAGAAAAATTAACAACTGCTATATATGATGAATTGTCTTTATGCGATTCAGCAAACAAAGCAACTTATTCATCAAATAAAGACCGTTATTTATCTGAACTTCATTCAATTGACTCGGAAATTTCAGATATTGTCAGTAATGCCAAGAGAAACACTGTAGTTTTCGGCGACCGTTTTCCTTTTCTCTACTTTGTAACCGACTATTCTCTTGAATATGAATGTGCTTTCCCGGGTTGCAGCAGTGAAACCGAGCCTAGTATTTCTACCGTAACTCATATGATAGATTTCACCCGAGAGTGTCAGGTTCCGGTAGTTTTTTATCTTGAATTTTCAAACGGAAAGGTTGCAAAACTTATTTCGGAGGACACAGGAGCAAAAACAATGCGTTTTTCTTCTTGCCACAACGTAACGAAAGACGAATTTGCAGATGGAGCAACTTATATTTCTTTAATGGAACAAAACGCAAATGCACTGAAGGAGGCTTTGAACTGATGGCGCTTATTGAAATAAAAAATGCCTCAATGGGTTATGAGGGCAAAATTGTTTTGTCTGATATTAACCTGAAAATCAACGAGGGTGATTATGTATGCATAGTCGGCGAGAACGGCTCGGGTAAAACTACACTTATGAAGTGCTTGCTTGGGCTTTTGTCGGTTCAAAGCGGCTCAATTTCCTACGGTGACGGTTTAAAGCAATGCGAAGTAGGTTATCTGCCTCAGCAGACTGTACTTCAAAAGGATTTTCCTGCATCGGTTTCCGAAGTAGTGCTTTCGGGTTGCCTTAACAAAAAGCACACTCTGTTTTATTCAAAGGAGCAAAAGGAAACAGCGGCTAAAAATATGGAGCTTACGGGAATTTATCCTTTACGTAAAAAGTGTTTTCGTGAGCTTTCAGGCGGTCAGCAACAAAGAGTACTGCTTGCCAGAGCACTTTGTGCTACCCATAAATTACTAATACTTGACGAACCTGTTACAGGACTTGACCCCAAAGCATCTTCCGATATGTACGCTCTGATTAAAAATCTAAATAAAAACGGAATCACGATAATTATGGTATCGCACGATATTACGGCGTCTGTGAATAACGCATCAAAAATTCTTCATCTTTCTAAAAACACCTATTTTTACGGTACAGCGCATCAGTATCTTCATTCCGAAATCGGCAGAAAGTTTATGATAACCGACTGTCCGTGTGATGACTGCCGTCATAATCACAGAGGAGGTGCTTTGCAGTGATAGAAATGCTTGCCGAAATGTTTTCGTATAATTTCATAATCAGAGCTTTTATTGTAGGCTTGCTTGTGTCGCTTTGTGCATCTCTACTCGGAGTAACGCTTGTTTTAAAACGCTATTCAATGATAGGCGACGGACTTTCTCACGTAGGCTTTGGCGCACTTGCAATAGCCGCATCTCTTAATCTTGCACCGCTTGAGGTTGCAGTCCCCGTCATAATTATTGCGGCATTTTTTCTTTTAAGGCTTTCCGAAAACTGCAAAATCAACGGCGACGCCGCAATTGCAATCATTTCAAGCACTTCGCTTGCAATTGGTGTTGTCTGCGTAAGCGTATCGGGAGTAAATACCGACCTTAACTCATATCTTTTCGGAAGTATCCTTGCAACAACAAATGCAGACGCAATAATGTGTGCAGTGCTTGCGCTTGTTGTTATAGTAGTTTTTGTAATTTTCTACAATAAAATTTTTGCCGTCACCTTTGACGAGAGCTTTTCAAAGGCAACGGGCTTAAAAACAGGAGCATATAACACTGTTATTGCACTGTTAACCGCTCTGACAATCGTTATCGGTATGAGAATAATGGGAACACTGCTCATTTCGGCACTTATAATTTTCCCTGCACTTTCTTCAATGAGAGTCTGCAAAAAATTCAAGTCGGTAATTCTCTGTTCGGGAGTACTTTCGGTTTGTTGCTTTTTTGTCGGAATGTGCGCTTCATATTCGCTCGACACACCGACAGGTGCAAGCGTCGTAATTGTCAATGCAGTTGTATTTCTGATTTTTCGGCTGATTGAAATAGCAAGGACTAAATTATCAAATGCAAATCGGCTAAATTGATTATAAAATATTTTCAGCTAACGGGTACTCGCTTTCCTTTATGGAGGCGAGTTCTTTTTTTGCGGTAGTGCTTTCGGCAAAGTACATATCGGGACTGCAATTTTCAGCATATGAGCGCATATTTGAGATTTTATTGCCGATTTCGTCAACATAATCGTGAATGAGGAGCATATCAATTCTCTTAGCGGTATCGTCCCATTTTTCTTCAATATTTCTGCAAACATTTATCGCTTCTTCAAATTCACTTTTTCTCATATATTTGTCGCTCTGCTCAATCATTGAAACAAACGTATCAACCTCTGCACTGACGTAGCCAAGCTGTAAGGCGGCGCTGATTGCGACAATCAGAATAAAAATCAGCGATACATATATTCTTTTCATACGTTTTCCTCTTTCTGCACAATGTTGTATTTTCCCAAAGCGTCAAGCGTCATAAGAAAAACATCTTTAAGCCTTGTGTTTTCACTTTTCAGAATTTTATATACATCTTCTTTGTTTTTGCCGCAAAGGTTAAGCGAATTGTCGAGTATCTGACCGTCACTTACAACAACCGTTTCAATTTTATTGTCCTTGATTTTTATTTTAAGGTCATCAGCACTCGGCGTTCTGCTTTGCGGTTTTTCAAGCACGCTGACTTTTCCGTTTGTTTCAACAATACAGTATTGAACGTCCTCAATTGAAAAAATGTCCTGCTGTCTAAGTTGTACGCATAAATCCTCGGTTGTTAGTCGCAGTCTGCGCATTTCATTCTGTAAAATCTTTCCGTCACGAATTACTACAATCGGACTTCCGCACATAATTTTACGGAATTTTCCGCTTTTCATCATCAACACGCTTGCCGCAATTTCAAGCGCAACAAGCACCATTACAGGAATTATACCGCTGAGTAACGGCTGAGAAGTATTCTGCATAGGAATAGCGGCAATTTCCGATACTATAAGCGTGATTACAAGCTCGCTCGGCTGCATTTCGCTTATCTGCCGCTTGCCCATAAGCCTTACTGCAAGTATAACGAAAGCATATAGAAGTATTGTGCGAATAATTGAAATAATCATAGAATCACCACTGTTAATATCTGCAAAAATTGCTTACATATTCTTCCGAATAAAAATATACTTGCGGTAAAAACTAATTATCGGTGATAAGATGTACAACTCGTTGACAAAAAATCTTGATACGCTTAAAAAGATGTTTGCCTCTTCTGCTGATTTTACAGTGCGTGAAATGACCTTGTCTGCACAAAATTCCGTAAAAGCGGCAATAATTACGATAGAGGGAATGTGCAGTAAAGAGGTAATTGCTCTCTCGGTAATCAACCCTTTGCTTGCATACAGATTTTCAGAAAATTCATCTGATAAAATTTTTGATGAAATAAAGACTTCCGTTTTAACCTCAAGTGAGATTGTTGAATTCAATACATTTGACGAAGCGGTAATGTTTTCAACCTCAGGATTTGCCTTGCTTGCTGTTGACGGAACAGACAGAATGCTTGCAATAGGCGTTCAGGGCTTTTCATTCCGAGGTGTAAGCGAGCCTGAAAGCGAGGTCGTTCAGCGAGGTTCAAGAGAAGGCTTTACCGAACCTCTGCGAATTAATATGACGCTTATCCGTAGAAGAATAAAAAGTCCAGACCTTGTGTTTGAAACAATAACAGTCGGCAGTGAATCGCAAACCCAGCTTATGCTTTGCTATCTGCAAAAAAGCGTTTCTCCCGAAATCCTGAAGAAAATCCGTAATCGTCTTAAAAATTGCAATCTTGAAACAGTCCTTGCATCAGGCTACCTTACTGAATATCTTGAAGACAAAGGCTCAAAGTCTATTTTTTCGGGAGTGGGTATTTCCGAACGTCCCGATACCGTCTGCGGTAAGCTGACAGAGGGCAGAGTTGCAATTCTGATTGACGGTACACCTGCTGTAATAATTTTACCACATCTGTTTGTTGAGGAGTTTCAGAGCGTAGACGATTACTCAAACCGCCCGTACTACGCAACATTTATCAGAATTCTGAAGTACCTTTCATTTTTTATTGCGGTCTACCTGCCCGCGCTTTATACAGCGTTTGCACAGTTTCACCCCGAATATTTCCCGACAGGACTGCTCATAAAAACTTCGGAATCCCTTTCAGATACACCCTTGCCGGTAACGCTTGAAGTGGTAATAATCACCTTTGTATACGAAATTATGCGTGAAGCAGGACTTCGAATCCCGAAACCACTCGGTCACGCAGTCAGCATAGTAGGTGCGCTTGTAATCGGTGAAAGTGCAGTAAGCGCAGGTTTTATCAGCTCATCTACTCTTATGGTTGTTGCAACAGCCGCAATTTGCAGTTATGTAACCTCTCCGTTATATCCGCCTATAACTGTTCTGCGTTTTTCGTTCGTAATAGTCGGAGGAATTTTCGGCTTGTGGGGAATAGTGCTTGCATCCTGTGTAGTAATGATTAATATGTGCGCCAAAACTTCACTTGGAGTGCCATATATGTCGTCGCTTGCACCGTTCTCGCTGAAAAGTATGCGTGACGTTTTTATCCGTGCAGACTGGAAAAGCCTTTCAAAGCGCACAATAAAGGTGCAGAAATTCCCTGAAACGGAGGACAGATATGCAGACAAAAATTAAATTTCCGTCAAAAAGGTTATTACTTCTTATATTCCTTTCAGGCTTTTCGATAATTTTGCTTGAAAGCTTTGACCTTCCTGAAAATACGTCATTTTTGTTCAATCTTTTAACCTTGCTTTGCGGATTTTCCATAACGGCATTGTTCTTCATTCCGTCAGTAATAATAAAAAACAGAACAGACCTTGATTTTATGTCGCTGGCTCATATGAAAACACCCAACGCAATAATATTTGTATCATCTTTTTACTGCCTGTACTTTGTCTATACAGCGGAGTATTTTTTAATTAATTACTGCGATATGTTTTCCAAAAAGCTCAACAGTGAGGCTAATATTATTGCAGTCGCTTTAGTTTTACTTGTGGTTTGTGTGTATGCCGCCTATAAGGGCACAAACGCAATTGCAAGATGCTCAATTTTTATTTTTGCTTTTTCTTTTATTGTATTACTGACCATTTTTACGGGCAATATTTCTAATTTAGAAATAAATACAATTGATTTTTATTTTAGCGGCAGTAAAAGTGATTTTATAAATAATACTTCATTTTTTCTGACGCCGTCATTTACAGCCGTAATTTTTTCAGTTTTATCAGGCTATACTAAAAATTTCCGTTCAAGGCAAATTGTCTTTTCAGTTGTAGTAACGGCGATTATTTTTGCTCTGATTCTGTTTTTCACAACATTCGTACTTGGAGAATATGCATTTGCACAGGATTACAGATGCTTTTTGCTCTCAAAGACAACTCATTTCGGCAATGTCAGTGGCTTTGACAGCCTTTATCTTTCAATATCACTGCTAACGGTATTTCTTGAAATTTCGCTGATTCTGACGTGTATTTGCAAATCAACAGGTAAAAGCAGTTCTTTGCCGACTGTGCTTATTTTTTCAGTTATTATTTTTGTACTTTTCATTTGTTCTTATCATTTTAATGCTGTTAAAGAATTATTGACAAATAACTATCTGTTAAATATGCTCACCTTTATTTCAGCTTTTGTAATTCCTGTAATCTATCTCTTTGCTTTCGGGAGGAGATTAAATGACTAAAAAAATAATATTATTCCTTATATGTATCTTATCAGTCCTGTTTACAGGCTGTTCAAGCTCAAAACAGGTTGACAAGGCTTCAATTGCAGAAACCGTCACAGTAGGGGAAAAGGACGGCAGAATTTGTTACACATTTTATCTGCTTTCAAGCTCCAATACACCCGTTTTTACTACTGTATTTGCAGATTCGTTTGAACAAGCCTGCTCAAAAGCCAAAAGCGAATTTATACCAAACCTCTCGCTTTCAAAGCTTGAGCTGTTCATAACAGAGGAGAGAATAGCGGATAAAACACTTAAATCGGATATAAAGTATATATCCGAAAAGCCGTATTTTTCACCCCTTATGTATGTAACATTATGCGATGATAATTTAGTGGAAAAATTTGTAAACGATAAAAAACTGCCCGAACAGGTTGAAGAGCATATTATTCTTATAAAGAATAAAAACAAAGATATAAGCCTCAATTCTTTATCTATATTCAATAATTTTTTCTTAGACACCAATAGAGAATTTTCCGTTTCATATATTAATTCCGAAAAAGAAATAAAAGCTGAAACTATAAAAATTAATGCTGAAAAATGAGAAAAATAATAAAATATTTGAAAAATAATTCATAAAAAGACTTTATACCGACCTCAATATGGTGTATAATAAAGATAACTATAATACTCGAAATATTTAAGGCGGTGAATATATGTCTGTTGAATTTTATGTTCCTTTGTCGGATATTGTCAATGATTTAGACCTTAGTGAGGTTTATGTATCGGAAAATTATAAGGATATTAATATAACGACTGTTGAAATTAACAGACCTGGACTTGAGCTTACAGGCTACTTTGAATTCTTTGATAACAAGCGTATTCAGGTTCTCGGAAATACCGAGTTTTCATATCTCGGACGTTTCGGTTCGGAAGCTCAGAGAATGGTTATCGACTCAATTTTCAGCTTTGGTCCGCCTGCTGTAATTATCTGTCGTGACATTGAGCCTTCAACTGCAATTCTTGAGAGTGCAAAACTGCACAAGGTTTCGATTTTCAGTACAGATGACAGCACTTCGGATTTAACTGCCCGTCTTGTTCACTATCTTAACCACGCTCTTGCACCCAGAATTACACGACACGGCGTACTTGTCGAGGTTTACGGTGAAGGCTGTCTGCTTATCGGCGACAGCGGAGTTGGTAAGAGCGAAACGGCTATGGAGCTTATTAAGCGTGGTCACCGCTTAGTTGCTGATGACGCTGTTGAAATCCGCAGAACCTCTGCAACAACGCTTATCGGTCAGTCACCTGCAAATATCAGGCATTTTATCGAGCTTCGAGGAATAGGAATTATCAACGCACGTAAGCTTTTCGGTATGGGTGCTGTTAAAATGCAGGAAAAGATTGATATGGTAATCAACCTTGAACTCTGGGACAGCTCAAAGGTTTATGACAGAATGGGACTTGACAATGAATATATGGACATTCTCGGAGTTGAAGTGCCGACTCTTACAATCCCTGTAAAGCCCGGCCGAAACCTTGCAGTAATTATTGAAGTAGCCGCTATGAACAACAGACAGAAGAAAATGGGTTACAATGCCGCACAGGATTTGTTGCGCAGTCTTGGAATGGACGTTGACGAGATGACAGATTCACCAAAAACCGTAGTAGATAAATGGGAGTAAGAACATAAATGAAGTTAATAGCAGACCTTCACACACATACAATAGCATCAACTCACGCATATGCAACCGTTACCGAAATGGCTTATGAAGCATCAGAACTCGGACTCTTTGCCTTGGCTATAACCGACCATGCCCGTACAATGCCGGGAGCACCCGGTCCGTTTTACTTTGAATCGCTCGGTATTTTGCCCGAGTATCTTCAGGGGGTAAGACTGTTGCGTGGAATAGAAGCAAATATCTGCGACTATGATGGTAATATTGACGTTGAACCATCGCTTCAGAATCACCTTGATTGGATAGTAGCTTCAATGCACACAATTACGCTGGACGGTAAGGCTACGGTTGAAAAATGCACCAACGCTTATCTGAAATTAGCGGAAAATCCGAATGTTAATGTAATCGGTCACAGCGGTTCGGAGTACTTTAAATACGATTATGACAAGGTTATTCCTGTTTTTGCAAAGAACGGCAAGCTTGTTGAAATTAACGATTCGGCATTCAGATATAAAAGAGATTATGTCGGTAACTGCGTAACAATCGCAAAACTTTGCAAAAAGTACGGAGCAAGAATCTGCGTTGATACCGACGCCCATTTTACAAATACTCTCGGCAGAGCCAACAAAACGCTTGAAATGCTTGAGGACATTGATTTTCCCGAAAAGCTTATTGTAAACACAAGCGTTGAAAACTTAAAAGCATATTTTGATGAGAAGAATATTTCATACTGATATAGAATAAAGGGGTATTTTATGAATAAAAGCGAAATCATTTTTAATCTTGCCGAAATTCTGGGTTGTGAGGCAAGACAAAATGAGCCTATGAGCAAGCACACATCATTTAAAATCGGCGGAAATGCCGACGCTTACATAAAAGTAAACAATCTGAGCAAGCTCAGCACAATTTTAAAAGAATGTCAGGACTCGAATGTTGACTATATGATTCTCGGCAACGGCAGCAATCTGCTTGTAAGTGATGAGGGCATCAAAGGTGCTGTAATCCGACTTGACGGCGATTTTCGCAAAATCACGCTTGTTGATGATACAACCATTTTCTGCGGTGCAGGTGCAACGCTCGCTTATCTGTGTAAATTTGCGCTCAACTGCGGCTTGTCGGGACTTGAATTTGCATGGGGAATCCCCGGTACAGTCGGCGGTGCAGTATTTATGAACGCAGGCGCTTATGACGGAGAAATGAAAGACGTCGTACACAGTGTTTCTCACATTTCGCCGAGCGGTGAAATCGGAAGAATAGAAAAGGACGATTTGAAGTTTGGTTACAGAACAAGCGTTTACCGCAACAATAATATGATAATTACGGGAGTTACCCTTAAACTCAAAAAGGGAAATCCCGATGGAATAAGAGCAAAAATGGACGATTATATGTCACGCCGCAGTACAAAACAGCCGCTTGAATATCCAAGTGCAGGCAGTGTGTTCAAACGCCCTGAGGGTAACTTTGCAGGCGCATTAATTGAACAGTGCGGCTTAAAGGGAAAGCTTTGCGGAGGTGCTCAGGTTTCCGAAAAGCACGCAGGCTTTATAATCAATAAGTCAAATGCTACTGCAAAGGACGTCAGAAATTTAATAAGTCAGATTCAGAAAACTGTATCAGACAAAACAGGTTATAATCTCGAATGTGAGCTGATTATACTTTAATTTTGGTGATTTTATGGAATTTGTAATAATTACGGGAATGTCGGGAGCAGGCAAAACAAGCGCACTCCACGTCCTTGAAGATATCGGGTACTATTGCGTTGATAATATCCCTGCATCATTGCTTTCCACACTCTATACCTTGTGCCTTAATTCAAAGGACAATATGATGAAGCGTGTTGCCGTAGTAGTTGACGTAAGAGGCAACGAAAACTTTGAAGATATGTATTCAGAGCTTGAAAAATTCAAGAAAAAGTACAAAAGCGTAAGCATACTTTTCTTTGATGCAAAGGTTGATTGTCTTATTGTCAGATATAAAGAAACACGCCGAAAGCACCCATTGTCCGAACGGCTCAAAGACGGCTCTGTTTCGGAAGCGGTAGAGTTTGAAAAAGCTCTGCTTATTCCGATAAAAAAGCTTGCTGACTATAAAATTGATACAACCTATATGTCAAATAAACAGCTTCGTGAGCGTGTTATGTCGATGTTTATGGAGGACACCTCACAGAGCTTGACGCTTACCTTTATGTCGTTCGGCTTTAAGTACGGAATTCCGCTTGAAGCCGACCTTATTATTGACGTTCGCTGTCTGCCTAATCCGTACTATATTCCTGAGCTTAAACATCTCACGGGACTTGACAAAAAAGTTCGTGATTATGTACTCAACAGCGACGAAACGCAGGAATTTATCAGACGTACTCTTAATTTGCTTGATTTTTCCGTTCCGCTTTATCTTAAAGAGGGCAAAAGCGAGCTTGTAGTCGGAATCGGCTGTACAGGCGGAAAACACAGGAGCGTTACAATTGCAAGAACGCTTGACGAGCATTTTGTTCAGAAGGGCTACCGTTGCGTAATCCAGCACCGTGACGTATCCAAATAAAATGATTCAGTATTACCAAGGGAGGATAAAAGTGTCTTTTTCTTCCGAAATAAAAAAGGAGCTCTGCCAAGCAGAAGTTTACGACAGAGAGCTTTTAAAGGCTGAGCTTTACGGAATGTTGCTTTTCGGAAAGACATTTTCCGAGAGCAAAATTGTTTTCAAAACTGAAAATACCTATGCCTGCAAACGAATAACGTTTTTGCTACAGAATTTGTATATGCCGATACTTGAAAAGCAGACGGCACTTCGTACAAAATCAAACGACGCTCACCTTTACAAGATTGCAGTTGTTGATTCTGATGAATGTAAACGGATTTTTGAGGATTTCGGACATTCAAAAAATCAGGTTTCACTGCGAGTAAACAGAGCAAACGTAAGCTCCGAGGAGCTGTCAGGCGCATTTATCAGGGGCGTTTTTCTTTCCTGCGGTTCTGTTTCCGACCCGATGAAGGGCTATCACGCAGAGTTCTGCGTTCCGCATAAGAATTTATCTCTTGATTTGTGCAAAATTCTTTCTGAAATTACCGAGTGTGATTTTACTCCTAAAACAGTTGTGCGAAACGGAAGTTATGTTGTCTATTTCAAAGGCAGTGAACAAATCTGCGACCTGCTTACATATATCGGCGCACCCGTCAAAGCAATGGAAATTATGGGTACAAAGGCTGTAAAGCTTGTTCGCAACAACGTAAATCGCCGTATTAACGGAGAGCTTGCAAATATCGGCAAGGTAGCGTCGGCTTCTGCAAAACAGCTCGAAGCAATTGAAAAGATTAAAAAGACAAAAGGACTTGATTCTTTGCCCGACGATTTAAGAGAAATTGCATATTTAAGGCTTAAAAACCCCGAAATGTCACTTAGGGATTTGGGACAGAATCTTAATCCTCCCATCAGCCGAAGCGGAGCAAACCACAGAATCCAAAGACTGCTTGAATATGCAGATGAATAATTTGATATTGAATTTTCAGAGGTGCTACTCTAATGGATAAAAAAATGACGTTTGAACAGGCAAACGCAAAGCTTGAAGAAATTGTAAAAAATATGGAAAACAAAGGTCTTACCTTGCAGGAAAGCGTTGAGCAGTACGCTCAGGCTTGCGAGCTTTTGTCTTATTGTATGAAAGAGCTTGAAAGTTGCAAGGGACAGATTGAAGATATCAACGAGAGAATTCAGCGCATAAAGAATGGGGAGGGAAACTTAGTTGAAAACTGATTATATTTCTGTTACAGAAAAATATTTATTTGATTTTCTGCCTGACTTGAAATGTAAAGAAAAAAAGCTTATTGAATCTATGAAATACAGTCTTGAAGCAGGCGGAAAGCGTGTGCGTCCCTGCCTTGTTTTTGAATTTGCTCAGCTTTGCGGAGAAAATTCCGA
Organism: Clostridiales bacterium; assembly: GCA_019415925.1. GTDB lineage: Bacteria > Bacillota > Clostridia > Oscillospirales > Acutalibacteraceae > Ruminococcoides. Next base: position 54,941 of record DXYG01000002.1, on the reverse strand, counting down.
AAAAGCGGCGCCGTTTGCCTGCGCAGTTGAGATGATTCATACTTATTCGCTTATTCACGATGATTTGCCCTGTATGGACGATGACGATTTAAGACGGGGAAAACCCTCAAATCATATAGTATACGGTGAAGATACCGCTCTGCTTGCAGGAGATGCTCTTCAGACTCTTGCTTTTGAAATAATGAGTAGTGACAAAACTTCAGAGCTTATCGGTGACAAAGCCTGCCGTAAGGGCGTAAACACTCTTGCAAAATATGCAGGAGCAGTCGGAATGGTCGGAGGTCAGGTTATAGACCTTATGAGCGAAAACACCAACGCTCCGATGGAGGTTCTGCGTGAAATGGACTACAAAAAGACTGCCTGCCTGATAAAAGCAGCTTGCGAGCTCGGTTGTATCTGTGTAGATGCAGATGAAAAATATATAGAAGCCGCCTCAGAATACGGCGAGTGCATCGGTATTGCTTTTCAGATTCAGGACGATATTCTCGATGTAACTTCATCAAACGAGGAACTCGGCAAACCTGTCGGCAGTGATTTGGAAAACAGCAAGTCAACCTATGTTTCACTTCTCGGCATTGAAAAATGCCGTGAGCTTGTAGATGAACTCACAGAAAAGGCTTTAAAGTCGCTTGAAGTATTCAGCGGTGACGTAAGCAGTCTTTCTGATTTTGCACGTCAGCTTGCCTGCCGTAAAAAATAAGGTTTATTGTAATTAAATTCAGGAAATGGTAAATAACTATGGGTGAATATAAACTTCTTTCAAAAATTAAATCACCTAATGACGTAAAACGCTTAAATGAGGACGATATTCCAAAGCTTTGCACCGAAATACGTGAAAAGCTTGTTGAAACCGTATCTGTAAACGGAGGACATCTTTCTCCTAATCTCGGAGTGGTGGAGCTTACCGTAGCTCTTCACAGAAGCTTTAATTTTCCAAAGGACAGCATTGTCTGGGACGTAGGACATCAAAGCTATACACATAAATTACTTACAGGAAGATATGAAAACTTTGATTCACTGCGTCAGAAGGACGGTATCTCCGGTTTTCCGAAAAGAGCAGAAAGCAAGTATGACGATTTCAACACAGGTCACAGCAGTACTTCGATTTCAGCGGCTTTCGGAATAGCCAACGCAAAAATGTTAAACGGTGACAACAGCCACACTATTGCGGTTATAGGTGACGGCTCGTTTACGGGCGGTCTTGCGTTTGAGGCTATGAATAACGCAGGACGTTTTAATAAGAATTTCATTGTCGTACTCAATGATAACAAAATGTCTATTTCAAAAAACGTCGGTGCTTTTCCTCGCTATCTGACAACCGTAAGAATACAGCCGTGGTATATCAGAGTAAAAAAGCTTACCGAAAAAGTGCTTTCAAAAATTCCTCTTATAGGAAAGCCTATTAAGTCATTTTTACAGCACGGAAAGTCAAGAATTAAAAACCTTGTGTATAAAAATACGCTTTTTGACTGCTTTGGATTTACTTATTTAGGACCGATTGACGGACACAATGTTGAGGAACTTGAAAATGCATTTTCAGCGGCAAAGAAGATTAACGCACCGGTAATGATTCACGTTGTTACCAAAAAAGGAAAAGGCTATCAGCCTGCCGAGGACAATCCCGGTGAGTTTCACGGAATAGGTCAGTTTGATATTGATTCAGGCGAGCCTATTTCAAGCCACAAGGGCTTTTCTTCTGTTTTCGGAAAAACAATGTGTGATTTTGCCCAGCAGGACAAAAAAATCTGCGCAATCACAGCCGCTATGTCAACGGGAACAGGACTCGGCGACTTTTCAAAATTATATAAAGAAAGATTTTTTGACGTAGGTATTGCCGAAGAACACGCAGTAACTTTCGGCTGCGGACTTGCTTCCCGTGAAATGCGGCCTGTTTTTGCTGTTTATTCGACATTTTTACAGCGTGCCTATGACCAGCTTATTCACGACTCTGCACTTGGTAATATTCATCTTGTGCTTGCAGTTGACCGTGCCGGAATTGTCGGCAGTGACGGCGAAACGCATCAGGGTGTATTTGACGTTTCAATGCTCAATTCAATCCCGAATACAACTATTTTCTCACCGTCTTATTTTATCGGACTCAAAAAGGCTCTCGGAACAGCAATATATATGTGCGACAGACTTGCTGTTGTTCGTTATCCCCGAGGAGGAGAGCTTTACTGCCCCGAGGATTACGGTGAAGAAAGCATTGACTACGATATTTACGGCAATAAGGAGTGTAAAAATCTTCTTATAACCTACGGCAGACTTTTTTCATATGCCTGCCGTGCAAAGGAAATGCTTGCAGAAAGCGGAATTGAAATCTGCATTTTAAAACTCTGCAAAATAAGACCGATTAACAATGAAGCCGTTGAGTTTGCATCAACCTTTGAAAATGTATGGTTCTTTGAAGAGGGAATAAAGAACGGCGGAATTGCCCGCAATTTTTCCGATTTGCTCCAGAGAACTAAATTTAACGGTGATTATCATATAAAGGCGATAAACGATAAATTTGTAAAGCAGATGTCGGTTTCCGAGGCACTCGCAATGCTTAAGCTTGACAGCAAGGGAATGTTTGACGTTATTATAAAGAATTTGGGAGAAACTACTGACTGAAAATGAAAAAAAGACTCGATATACTTGTTTATGAAAAAGGCTTCACCGACAGCCGTGAAAAGGCAAAAGCCGTAATTATGGCAGGTCAGGTGTATGTTGACAATCAAAAAGCTGATAAATGCGGCTCAACTTACGATGAAAATGCAAAAATCGAGGTAAGAGGCAACACACAGAAATATGTCAGCCGAGGCGGATTAAAGCTTGAAAAAGCAATCAATAATTTTGACTTTGACTTAAAAGATAAAATCACTATGGATATCGGTGCTTCAACAGGCGGCTTTACCGATTGTATGCTTCAAAACGGAGCAAAAAAGGTTTATTCAATCGACGTAGGCTACGGTCAGCTTGCGTGGAAACTCCGCAATGATGAACGTGTGGTAAACCTTGAACGCACAAATATGAGAAAGGTTACACGTGAGCAGGTGCCCGATGAAATTGACTTTTTCTCTGTTGACGTTTCATTTATTTCACTTAAGCTTATTCTGCCTGTTGCAAGAGAGCTTATGTCTGAAAATGCACAGGCTGTCTGTCTAATTAAACCTCAGTTTGAGGCAGGACGTGAAAAGGTAGGAAAAAAGGGAGTTGTGCGTGACCCGTCTGTACATATTGAGGTTGTTGAAAACATCTTCAATTTCTGCCTTGATAACGGATTTGACGTATTAAATCTTGACTTTTCTCCGATAAAGGGTCCTGAGGGCAATATTGAATATCTCATACACCTTCGCAAAAGCGATGACCCGAAGTCCTACACAGACGTCACTCCGAAACAGCTTGTAGAAAACTCACACAATGTACTTGATAAATAATAGGTGATTTTATGAAAACAGCCGTTGTTGTAAATCTTTCAAAAGAAGAAGCAATTTCCTGCGCAGGTGAAATATCTCTGCTCATGCTTTCCAAAAATGCAGAGGTATTTATGATTTCAGAATGTGCACCATTTTATAAGGGCGTTAAGATTTCCTTTACAGACACAATCGAAGAGCTTTTCAAAGTCTGCGATATTGCAATAACCGTCGGCGGCGACGGTACAATTATCCACGCCGCAAAGTATGCCGCACGTTTTGACAAGCCGTTAATCGGAGTAAACGTCGGCAGACTCGGCTTTGCCGCAGACATAGAGATTGACGGAATCAGCGAGCTGACACGAATTCTTAACGGCGACTATTCGGTTGAAGAACGCATTTTGTTTGACGTTGAAGTTATTAAAAACGGCGTTTCAAAGAATTACCTTGCCGTAAATGATGCAGTAATTGCACGTGGCCAGCTTTCAAAAATCATTGATTTGCAGGTCACTCTTGATGATGAAGAAATCGCAAAATACCGTGCAGACGGCTTGCTTTTTTCAACTCCGACAGGCTCAACAGCCTATTCGCTTTCGGCAGGCGGACCGATAATTGCACCACAGCTTGACTGTATTCTTATGACTCCCGTATGTCCGCACTCGCTTTTTTCACGTTCGGTAATTTTCTCCGGCAATTCGGTGCTTACCGTTTCCGTAAAAATCCCGAGTGAATGTTGTTGTGTGCTGACAATTGACGGTGAAAAGAATGTCGATATTCTCGCCGAAGATACAGTTAAAATCAGAAAATCCGATTTAAAACTTAAATTTGTTTCCATAAATAAACGCAACTTTTACAGAAAACTAAACGAAAAGCTGAAAGAGAGGGAAATCTGATGAAATCAAGACGTCACGCTAAAATTCTTGACATAATCTCCGAATACCCTATTGAAACGCAGGACGAGCTTCTTACTCGACTGAAGGACGAGGGCTACAAGGCTACACAGGCGACAATTTCCCGTGACATCAAGGATTTGCGCCTTGTAAAAACTCTCGGCTCGGACGGAAAATACCGCTATGTTTCAGCCTCCAAAAACTCAACTGACATTCGTACTAACTTTTCTTCTCTTTTTGCTTCTTCGGTAAATTCAATAGATTTTGCACAGAATATCGTAGTAATCAAAACGCTGAGCGGAATGGCGCAGGCTGTTTGTGCGGCACTTGATTCAAATGACTACAAAGCCGTTGTCGGAACAATCGCAGGTGACGACACAATTTTTATAGCCTGCCGAAGTTCACAACTCGCTGTAAGCCTTACGGAAGAACTTAAAAAGCTCATTTAAAACAGGGTGAATTGTAAATGCTACAGACTTTATATATTGAAAACATAGCCGTAATTGAAAAAACGTCAATAGATTTTAACAGTGGACTAAATGTGCTTACGGGCGAAACAGGCGCAGGTAAAAGTATCATAATTGATGCAATCAATGCGATAATGGGTCAGCGCACCTCAAAGGACATAATCAGAACAGGGGAGCAGTCGGCTTTTGTCAGTGCACAGTTTGAAAATATCAACGATGAAGTAATAAAAAAGCTTGAAGAGCTCGGCTTTCCTGATGACGAGGGCGTTCTTATTTTACAGAGAACTCTCAATTCATCAGGCAAAAGCAGTTGTAAAATCAACGGCAGACCTGCAACTGTTTCAATGCTTAAGGAGCTTTCAAAGTATCTGATTAACATTCACGGTCAGCACGAAAGCTATGAGCTTTTTTCACCCGTAACCCACATTGATTACATAGATAGCTACGGCAAAAGCAGTGAGCTTTTAGCTGATTACCGTGAAAAATACAAGGAATATAAAATTCTTAAAAAGAAATTAAATGAAGCAAATACCGACGAAAGCGAACGCTTAAAAGAGATTGACTTGCTCTCGTTTCAGGTACAAGAGCTAAACGACGCTGACATAAAGCTCGGCGAGGAAGAAACACTTGAAGCAGAGCGTACTTCTCTGATGAGCTTTGAAAAGATTTTTTCACTGCTAAATGAAGCAAAAATGCTTTTATCGGGTGATGAAAGCTTTGACGGCGGAGTTGAAGCGGTCGATCGTGCTTGTTCAGATATTCAGAAAGCGGCTGAATACAACAACGAATACGAATCGCTTTCGGAAACTCTTGCAGATGCTTACTACAATCTCAAGGATTGCGCCGAGAATATTTCCGATGCTATTGATAACCTCGAAAGTGACCCACAAAGGCTTGAAGAAATTGAAGTAAGGCTCGATTTACTCAATCGCCTTTCAAGAAAATATAACTGTCCCTGCGATGATTTGATACCTCTTGCAGAAAAAATGCAGGCAAGGCTTGACGAGCTTGTAAACTTTGATAAAAATCGTGACGATCTTATCGAAGCAGTTGAAAAGGCTGAAAAGCTTACCATGCAGGCAGCACAGAAGCTCAGCAATCACCGCAAAAAAACAGCTCAGGATTTTGCCGGAAAGGTAAAAGACGAAATGAGCTTTTTAAATATGCCCAATGTAGAGCTTGTTCCGCAGTTTGAAACAACCGAATTCAATTCAAAGGGTATTGACAAGGTTGAGCTTTTAATCTCTGCAAATCCCGGTGAAACTCCTCGTCCCGTTGCAAAAATCGCATCAGGCGGTGAGCTTTCAAGAATGATGCTTGCAATCAAAACAGTCCTTTCTTCATCAGATACAGTGGACACATTAATCTTCGACGAGGTAGATACAGGAATTTCAGGCTCTGCCGCCGAAAAGGTAGGCTTAAAGCTAAAGCAGGTGTCTGAAAACAGTCAGGTTCTCTGCGTAACCCATCAGGCGCAGATTGCCGCTCTTGCAGACCATCACTATCTTATCCGCAAGCAGATTGATGACGGAAGGACATTTACCGACGTTTCCGTTCTTGACCATAACGGCAGAGTAAACGAGCTTGCACGCATAATCGGCGGTGTAAATATAACCGAAGCCGCATTAACTCACGCAGAATCAATGCTGAATGATTATAATAACTGATATAAATTAAAGAAAATACGAAAGGTTGCTGCATTTTTTTGAAATTGTGGACAGTATCAGAGCTAAACAAGGCTGAAGCCTCTGAAATACAAAATAAATATGAGCTGCCTGCAATTGTTGCAATGCTGCTCCAGATACGAAATATAAAATCAAAGGAAGAAATTGAGGATTTCCTCTATAACGAGTCCGAAATAGCCTCTCCTTTTGAAATAAAGGATATGGATAAGGCTGTCAGCCGCATTAAAAAAGCTCTTGACAATGATGAACTTATCTGTGTTTACGGCGATTATGATGCTGACGGAGTAACTTCTACCGCACTTTTGTATTCATATTTTGACGCAATCGGTGCAAACGCAATGTATTACATTCCGTCACGTGAAACAGAGGGCTACGGGATGAATAATTCAGCCGTTGATTTTCTCAAAGAAAAGGGAGTAAAGCTGATAGTTACCGTTGATAACGGTATTGCGGCTCTAAATGAAATTGACTACGCCTCAGCTCTTGGAATCGATACCGTTGTGACAGACCACCATATGCCGACGGGAAACCTGCCAAATGCCTGTGCTGTTGTTGATTTGCACAGACAGGACTGCTACAGTAAATTCAAAAATCTTTCGGGAGTCGGTGTGGCTTTTAAGCTTATTATGGCTCTTGAGGGTGAATACTGCGACATAAATTCGCTTCTTGACAATTACGCCGATTTACTGAGCATAGGAACAATCGGAGATATTGTTGAGCTTAAAGGCGAAAACAGGGTGTTTGTTAAGCGAGGACTTCAAAGCATAATGAACAGCGACAGGGTAGGAATTAATGCACTTGTCGAAAGCTCGGGACTCGGCGGAAAAAATCTGACGGCAGGTAACGTATCATTCACACTTGTCCCACGTATAAATGCGGTCGGCAGACTCGGACTTTCGGGCAAATCTGTTGAACTCTTGCTAACTGAAGATGAAGAACAGGCAAATGAAATTTCTTCGCAGTTGTGCGATGATAACGCTGAGCGCAGACAAATTGAAGCAGAAATATTAAATAAAATAGATTTGGAAATACAGCAGAATCCCTCGCTTGTTTTTGACAAGATAATCGTAATTGACGGCGAAAACTGGCATCAGGGCGTAATCGGAATAGTTGCCTCACGCATTAAAGATATTTACGGAAAGCCGACAATTGTAATATCACGCAGCGGCGACTTGGCAAAAGCATCGGGCAGAAGCGTTGAGGGATTTCCTCTTTGTGACGCAGTATTTGCCTGTGCCGATTTGCTTACTCATTACGGCGGTCATCCTATGGCTGTCGGATTGTCGCTTGATAGCAAAAATATTGCTTTATTCCGAAAAAGAATTAACGAATTTGCAAATTCCTTTAGCAATATGCCGTTTGACAAGCTTAATATCGAATGTAAGCTCAATCCTGCATTTATCAGCGTTGACCTTGTAGAGTCGCTTTCTTGCTTACAGCCCTTTGGCGCAGGTAATCCTACTCCGATTTTCGGGCTCTACAAAATGACTCTTGATAATATTATTCCTTTATCGAATAATAAACATCTCAAACTTGTCCTTTCTAAAAACGGTGCTGTAATTAATGCACTTTACTTTTTTACCTCTACCGAGGAATTTCCCTATCAGAAGGGAGATTTGCTTGATTTAGCCGTAACGCTGGATACAAATGAATACAATGGCAATATAAGCGTTTCGGTAATTGTTAAGGCTGTAAAAGCTGACAGCGACAATCCGATTGAAATTCTTGAGAGCAGCCGTATTTTTGAAGATTTCTGTCTCGGGAATACGCTTACAAAACAGCAGTTGTTATCAATTCTTCCGACACGTGACGATTTTGCGTTGCTTTACAGATTCCTGAAATCAAACGGAGGATATAATTTTTCTTTAGATACTCTTGTACATAAGCTTGACAATAAGCTTAGTTTTGGTAAAATTAGAGTTATACTTAAAGCAATGAGTGAGCTTAATTTAATTGAAGTCACTGAAAGTATGAAATCAAGCAGTATAAAGATTAATGAAGTTTCCGGCAAGGTGTCACTTGACTCTGCGCCGATAATAAGAAAACTTAACGAGGGGTGTTACGGTGGGTAAATATTCAAATGTGGCTCATTATCAGGATTTTTCTGAGCTTAAGAACATTCTTGAACATTCTGAAAATTCCTATGATATGGAAAAAATAACGAAAGCATATAAATTAGCCGAGAAATCTCACGGTGACCAACGCAGGGTATCGGGAATACCCTACATTCTTCACCCGACTTCTGTTGCCTGCATAGTAGCTGAGCTCGGTATGGACACAGACTCAATCTGCGGCGCACTCTTGCACGATGTTGTTGAGGACACACCCGTAATGCTTGATGAAATCATAAAGCAGTTCGGCAGTGATGTAGCAAAGCTGATTGACGGCGTAACAAAAATCTCGAAAATTCCATACTCTACCCGTGAACAGCAGCAAGCTGAAAATATCCGTAAAATGCTTATTGCAATGGCTGATGACATCAGGGTAATCATCATAAAGCTTGCCGACAGACTTCACAATATGCGCACAATGGACTGTATGCCTGAGCAAAAGCGCAGGGATAAGTCGCTTGAAAATATGCAGGTATTTGCGCCGATTGCTCACCGCCTCGGTATCAAAACCGTTAAGGATGAGCTTGAAGACCGTTCTTTGCAGTACCTTGACCCCGTAGGATACAAAGAAATCGAGGACGCCCTTCTGATGAACGAAGAGGGCAGAGATAGATTTATTGAATCAATAAAAAATCAGATTCTTGAAAAGACGCAAAATACAATTAAAAATATCTATATCAGCGGCAGAGTAAAAAGCATAAACAGCATCTACCGCAAGACCTTTATGCAGGGCAGAACAATCGACCAGATTTTCGATGTTTTTGCCGTTCGTGTAATAGTAGACACAGTACCCGACTGCTACAATGTTCTTGGTGTGGTTCACGATATTTTTAAGCCGATTCCAAACCGTTTCAAGGATTACATCTCAATGCCCAAGCCCAATATGTACCAGTCGCTTCACACCACAGTTCTTGACAACAAGGCAATTCCCTTTGAGGTTCAGATAAGAACGTGGGAAATGCACTACACAGCCGAATACGGAATCGCTGCACACTGGAAATACAAGCTCGGAATGGGCGGCGGCAAAAAAGGCAATAAGCTTCAGGAGAATATAGAAAAAGTAAAAAGTATGATTCTCGAACAGCTTGAGGCTGAAGATGCAACCGATATTGCCAAGAATATCCGTAACGATTTTGAGGAAAACGACGTTTACGTATTCACCCCTAAGGGCGACGTAATAAACCTTCCACGTGGTTCGACTCCCATTGACCTTGCCTATATCATTCATACTCAGGTAGGTCACAGAATGGTAGGTGCAAAGGTAAACGGCAAAATCGTTCCGATTGACTATAAGCTTAAAACAGGCGAAATCTGTGAGATTATCACGCAGAAGGAAGAGCACCCCAACAAGTCGTGGATTGATATCTGCAAAACGGCTTCTGCAAAGTCGAAAATCCGCCAGTGGTATAAAAATGAAAAACGTGACGAAAATATTGTTGAAGGCAAACAGATGATTGAACGTGAATTCAAACGTCACGGAATTAACCTTACCGAAGAAGAATACCCCGAATTTCTTAAAAAGATTATGGTTAAAAAGCAGTATAATACTCTTGACGATTTTTATGCTGCAATCGGCTACGGCGGTGTTCAGCTCTGGAAGATAATGCCCCGACTTAAAGAGGAGTACCAGAAAACCTACGCTGTTGATATTGAGGAAATTTCTGTTCCTCAGGCTCCCGTAAAGCGCAACAAGGCAACCTCGGGTGTTGTAATTGAGGGTGCAGACGATGTGCTTGTAAAGTTCTCTAATTGCTGTAATCCTCTCCCCGGTGACGACATAATCGGCTACATCACAAGAGGCTACGGAGTTTCAATCCACAAACGCAGCTGTACAAACGTTCCGAAAGACATTTCAAAGAGCGAAGAGCCCGAACGCTGGGTATCCTGCTACTGGGAGGACGAGGTAGGCGAGGCATTCCGCAGTACTCTCCAGATTACCGCAGCCGACAGAACAGGACTTCTTGCCGACGTTACAATCAAGCTATCAAATATGCACATCTTTATTCATTCGCTGAATTCAAGAGAGCTTAAGGACGGCAAGGCGGTTGTAACCGCAACAATTGACGTTATGGGACGTAATCATCTGCGTGGTGTTATTTCAAAGCTTTCCGATATAAACGGAATCGAGGAAATCAAGAGGTTGTAATATGAAAGCAATTCTACAGCGTGTATCAAACGCACGTGTTGATATTGAAAATAAAACAGTCGGTGAGATAGAAAAAGGCTTCTTAATTCTGCTCGGCGTTGAAAACGGTGACGAACAGCGTGATGCCGAGGTGCTTGCTGCAAAATTATCGGGACTGAGAATTTTCACCGATGAAAATGATAAGATGAATCTTTCTCTTACCGACGTAGGCGGCGGTGTGCTTGTGATTTCAAACTTTACTCTTTGCGCTGACTGTTCCCACGGACGCCGTCCGAGCTTTATTTCTGCCGCACGTCCCGAAACTGCCGAGCCGCTTTATGAATATTTCTGCAAGAAAATGACAGATAACGGAATTTCTCGTGTAGAAAAGGGCGTTTTCGGTGCAGATATGCAGGTTTCGCTTACAAATGACGGACCTGTGACAATTGAAATTAACTCTAAGGACTTGAAAAAATGATTGACGTAAAAGTATATAACGTAACTTTTCTTGCAACAAACTGCTGTTATCTTGTTGACAAAGCAACGGGTAAATCAGCCGTAGTTGACCCCGGTGAAAAATCCGATGAGCTTATAGAGCAGATTGAAAAAGACGGCGGTAAGCTTGAATATGTAATGCTTACTCACGGTCACTATGACCATATAGGCTATGCAAAAGAGCTTGCAGACAGGTTTAATGCAAAAATTGCGACAGGTGAAAAGGAAAATAAATTCTTAAGTACGCCTTCTCTTAATTTAAGCGTTAATCATAATATAGATTTACCTGCTTTTTCAGCCGATATTCTGTTAAAGGACAATGAAACCTTTATGCTCGGTGAAACCGAAATTACCTATATTCAGACGCCCGGTCACACAAGCGGAGGCGGTTGCTTTATTTTTGATGATACATTAATCAGCGGCGATACGCTTTTCTGCGAATCCTACGGCAGAACTGATTTGCCAACGGGAAGCAACAGCGATATGTACAACTCAATTTTAAGGCTTAAAAATTTTTCGGGTGACTACCGAGTGATACCCGGTCACGGTCCGCTTTCAACGCTTGACCACGAAAGGAAATACAATCCTCTTATGAGGGCGCTGTAATATGAATTTATACGTTAAAAATCACAATTTCCGGTTTGAACTTGAAAACCTCACAAGGCTGTTTTTTCCTAATGAAAAAATCAATGTTTTCAAAACCTTTGATTCGGTAGAGCAACCGTATATCTATACCGAAGTATCCGATAAAGTTAAAATTGAAGTATCTATCAATAACTTTAAAAAATCGCTTTTTGCTGATAAAACCGACGATAACGAGCTTACTTCGGCGCAGCTTCTCTATAAGCTTTTATGTCAGTATTCGGGATATACACAACCTTGGGGAGTTCTTACAGGAGTCCGTCCCGTAAAGCTTTTCAGACGTTTGTGCGAAGAACTCGGTGAAGAAGGAGCACGCAATAAGTTTAATGATGAATTTTATGTAAGCCCCGAAAAGCTCAACCTTGCCGAGCTTACCGAGAAAAATGAAAAGAAAATCCTTGACCTTTCACGTCCCGAGTCTTTCAGCCTTTACGTAGGAATTCCTTTCTGCCCGTCAAGGTGCAGCTATTGTTCCTTTGTAATGTCATCTGTAGAACGTGCCAAAAAGTTGATTGAGCCGTATACAGAGCTTCTTTGTGAAGAAATCAAGGCGACTGCACAGATAGCGTCCGACCTCGGACTGAGGCTTGAAACAGTATATTTCGGCGGAGGAACTCCAACAACGTTCAATGCAGAACAGCTTGACAGAGTACTGAAAACAGTCAGAAACAGCTTTGATATGTCAACTTGCAGGGAGTTTACGGTTGAGGCAGGACGTCCCGACACTATTGATAAAGAACGTCTTTGTGCTTTAAAAGAAAATAAAGTAGACAGAATAAGCATAAATCCACAGACTTTAAATGATAATGTATTAAAAGAAATCGGCAGAAAGCACACTTCTGAACAATTTTCTACTGCATTTGAGCTTGCAAGAAAATGCGGCTTTGACAATATCAATACCGATTTAATAGCAGGACTTCCGACGGATACTTTAGAAAGCTTTGTAAATTCTCTCGACAGTATACGTGCATTATCTCCCGAATGTATAACCGTACATACGCTTTGTATGAAACGTGCGTCAACGCTTACGAATATCGGTACAACACTTAACAGAGAAGATGCCGAAACAGCCAAAAAAATGCTTGAATACACTCAAAAAACGCTGACCGCTGATGAATACATACCGTACTATATGTACCGACAAAGCAGAATGGTCGGCAATCTTGAGAATGTCGGCTGGTCCAAAAAAGGCTTTGAAAGTCTTTACAACGTTTATGTTATGGACGAAACCCACACGATTCTTGCCTGTGGTTCAGGCGGTGTTACAAAGCTGAAAAATAATGAAACCGATTACCTTGAGCGTATATTCAATTTTAAATATCCGTATGAATATGTAGACCGTTTCGATGAACTCATAGAAAGAAAGTCGTCAATCCTGAGATTTTATGGTAAATAACACTGTTGATTATTGTAATAAACAGTGTTATAATATGCATAATTAATAATCAGACTACAAACTAACTTAAGGAACCACTGAATAAATCACCCTAAAAGCTGTTTGCACATCTTGCTTGCATATTTTCCGCCAGCTTGCCCAAAAAATCCTCGTAATGCGTCAGCATTACTGCGGTTTATTTGTGCAACCTAACGAAAAATCTGACGGCGCAATATGCACAAACGATTTAATCAGTGCTTCCTTAAATATACTGATAAGAAAGGCTGGTATTATTATGGGAAAATTTGATGAAATTTTTGATGATGTTGTTGTCAATGCAAAAGCAGCTGCTTCTGCTGTTTCAAAAAAAGCATCTGTTGTTTACGACGCTTCAAAGCATAAGATAACTGCGGCTGAAATCAGAGGCGATATTAATAAAAAGCTTCGTGACCTCGGAGCGCTTACCTATAAAGAGCAGATTCACGGAATTGATTTATCCGAGCAGATTCAACAGCTTGTTGCTGAAATAACTGAATTAAAGGACAATCTCAATATAATAAACGAGCACATTGCGGCATCTAAGAATCGTAAAAAATGTCCTCAGTGTGATGCAACTGTTCCGAAAAATTCTGTTTTCTGCAATATCTGCGGTGCAAAGCTTGATGAAGTGAATAATGACGAGTTTTTTTCATCTTCTGAAGCTGCTGAAACTCCTGAAAATGCAGAAGAAACCTGCGAGTAATCAAATAAAATATAATATGTTTGCGGGCGACATAATATTGTGCCGCCCGTTAATATGTATAAATATACGCTGAAGCGTGCCGCAGAGTTAACAAAATAAGTACAAAAGGTGATTTGATTTGTCAAAAAAATACAATGCTGTTGCCAATTCCGAAAAGGATGTATCGCAGACTTTTCTCAAAGGTGCCGCAATTTTAACATTGAGTATGGTCATAGTCAAGGTTTTCGGACTTCTTGACAAAATCCTGCTGACCAATATATATTCAATGTTCGGTGATGACGTTGCATCAATGGGTATGGGACTCTACAGCAATGCCTATGAAATTTTTGTTGTAATCTTTACCGTTGCAACAGGAGGACTGCCGATTGCAATTTCTCGCCTCGTTTCCCAGAATATGGCAGAAAAGCGCTATAAAGACGTAAAGCTGATACATAAAATATCAGTTCCGTTTTTTATAATTGTCGGAATAGTCTGCTTGCTGATAATGATTGTCAGCAGTTTTATATATGTGCAATTGATAAAGTCACCGTATTCGCTCCACGCAATGCTTTGTCTTGCACCTACAATTTTATTCGGATGTCTTACTTCAATCTACAGAGGCTATTTTGAAGGACAGCGCAATATGACGCCAACGGCAATTTCCGAAATTATTGAAGCCGCAGTCAAGCTTCTTATCGGTACGCTTTTTGCTTTCCTTGTAATGAGCTTTGGTATAAGCTCGTATGAGCAGTCAGGTACTTTCCTCTGGTATACCTTTTCGTCCGAAGCAGAGGCGCAGAATACTATCCTTGCTTTTTCTGTTGCAGGAGCAATCTGCGGAATCACCTTTGGCAGTTTTTGTTCGTTTATTTTTCTTTGGTTAAAATACAGAATCAGCGGTGACGGTATTCCCGAGGAATATTACAGAAATTCCGTTGATGCAAGAGCGAAAAGAGAAACCTTTATCATCATATGCAAAACAGCTGTTCCCATTGCGGCAGGTGCTTTTGTAATGAGCATAGGCTCTCTTATTGACCAGATTATTATTCAGAATGTTCTTTCAAATCTTGCCGCAACAAATCCCGAGGCACTTTATTCGCAGTACAGCGCATATTATCCCGACGAATCCTTCTACGGCGAAGCCGCAACAGGTGTTCCTGCGACAATTCATACAAGACTCTGGGGATGTTATTCATCGGCACTTACTCTTATGCAGCTTGTAACAGCCGTAACACAGGTGTTCGGCTCAAGTGCAATGCCTAATGTTACAAGTGCGTGGACAAAAGGCAATAAGGATGAGCTTAAAAAATCAATTGAAACCGTAATCAGAATGACAATGATGTTCACACTTCCTATGTCACTCGGTCTTTGTGTGCTAGCTCATCCGATAATGTCCTTTGTATATTCAGATGCCGCAATTGCAGAAATAGGCGGTAATGTACTTACCTTAATGGGAATTACCACTATATTCACAGCCGCCGTAACTCCTGTTTGCAGTATGTTACAGGGCATAGGAAAGGTAAATCTTCCTATGAAGCTGTATACAGTTTGTATGTTAATTAAAATAGCAACCTCGTGGATATTTGTAAGTATTCCCGAAATAAACATTCAGGGTGCAACTGCAGGCTCGCTTATCAGCTATGCAATAATCCTTGTTATCGGAATGTATTTACTTGTAAAACATTCAAAGGTAACGCCTGATTTCTTCTCAACAACTGTTAAACCGCTTATCGGTTCGGTGTTCAGCTCGGCAGCGGCGTTTTTCACAAATATGCTTTTAACGTCGTTTATTCCGCAAAGGTTGTCAACAATCTTTGCAGTAATTGCAGCTATAATTGTTTATATAATTGCATTACTTTTAATGCGTGCATTTACGGCTACAGAAATAAAATTCCTTCCAAAAGGAGAAAAAATTGCAAAAGCACTTGAAAAATGGCATCTAATTGGGTAAAATAGAAAAGTGCGAGTCAAAAAGTAAGCAAAGGCTTGATTTTGCCTTACTATTAGTGTATAATCGGAGATGTGTTCAAATGGACTTTAAAGAAAAAGAGAATTATAATTTTTCTGACCTTGTTGAAATAGTTAAAATTCTGCGTTCACCGGGTGGATGTCCTTGGGACAGGGAACAGACCCACAAGTCCATTCGTGCAAACTTTATCGAGGAAACCTATGAAGCAATTGAAGCTATCGACAATGACGATACAGAGCTTTTAAAGGAAGAACTCGGAGATGTGCTTTTGCAGGTTGCGCTCCACAGCGAAATTGAAAGCGAAAAGAACAGCTTTACAATTGATGATGTGTGCGACGGAATCTGTAAAAAGCTGATTATACGTCATCCGCACGTATTCGGAAGTGTTGATGCTGACACAACCGAGCAGGTGCTTAAAAACTGGGATGCAATCAAAATGAAAACAAAATCCCAGAAATCACAGACGCAGGTTATGAACAGCGTTTCAAAGGCTTTGCCTTCGCTTATGAGAAGTACAAAAATCCAGCAAAAGGCTGCAAAGGTAGGCTTTGACTGGGAAAGTGTGGACGGTGCGCTTGATAAGCTGTTTGAGGAATGTAATGAGCTCAAAAGTGCTGTTGAGTCAGGCGACAAGGAAAATCAGCGTGAAGAGCTTGGCGACGTATTGTTTTCAGCCGTAAATGTTGCAAGATTTCTTGATATTGACAGTGAACATGCACTTTACGATGCCTGCGACAAATTCACAGACCGTTTTTCGAAGGTTGAAAGCCTTGCAAATGAGCGTGGCATAGATATGAAAACGGCATCACTTTCGGTACTTGATTCCCTTTGGGATGAAGTTAAAATATTAAATAAGGATAATTAATGGAGGTTTTCTAAAATGAAAAAAACAGAACTCATTGCTGCTGTTGCAGAGCAGAGCGGTCTTTCAAAGAAAGATGCTGAAAAGGCTCTTAATGCTACAATTGACACAATCATCAAGGCTGTTGCAGAGGGCGACAAGATTCAGCTCACAGGCTTCGGTACATTTGAGCAGCGCCAGAGAAACGCAAGAACAGGTTGTGACCCCAGAACAGGTAACACAATCGAGATCCCTGCTTCAAAGGTACCTGCATTCAAGGCAGGCAAGGGCTTCAAGGATATCGTAAACAAGTAATTTAATTTGTTTATCAGAGCCGCAGTTGACGTCTGTCAACACGGCTCTTTTGTTTTAGAAAAAATAAAGAGGTGAATTTATGCGACTTGATAAATATTTAAAGGTTTCACGCCTGATAAAACGCAGAACGGTAGCAAATGAAGCCTGTGACGCAGGCAAAGTTATCGTAAACGGCAAAGAGGCACGAGCTTCCTATGACGTAAAAACAGGCGATATAATCGAAATTACACTTGGCGCAAGAAGCGTTAAGGTAAGAGTAACCGAGGTAAAAGAGGTTGTCCGCAAGGAAGACGCCGATACAATGTATGAGGCTGTCGTGTGAATTTAATATAAAAAACACAGTTTTGAACTTCAATTGAAGATAAAACTGTGTTTTTTATATTTATAATATCCTGGATTACGTAATAATTTTTAGGTCTGAAATAAGAAGTTTATTGTATCTAAAATATTTGGGTGCAGCGACACGCTGCCGCTCGGCTTCGAATCCCCG
>DXYG01000002.1:0-37320 GCA_019415925.1 Clostridiales bacterium | reverse complement strand
ATATAAAACAAACGCAGTTCTAAAACTAAAAGTAAAGCTTTAAAACTGCGTTTATAACACAAACCGAATAAAAGATGTTTTTTCTAACGCGAGAAAATAACTTAAAAATAAAAAGGAATGCCTTGATACGCGATTTGCGTGTCGAGGCACTCGACTGGCGGAGAGAAGGTACGTTTCATATTTATAAAACTTCCATCTCGTTTGTTGCGGCGTGTGTAATCTAAAAGTTCATCAACGCTCCTCGCTAAAAACAGTCCACAGGACTGTTTTTTTAACGCTCGGCTTCGAATCCCCGATATAAAACAAACGCAGTTCTAAAACTAAAAGTAAAGCTTTAAAACTGCGTTTATTTATGGCGGAGAGAAGGGGATTCGAACCCCTGGTACGGTGATTACCGTACACATGATTTCCAATCATGCTCCTTCGGCCAGCTCGGACATCTCTCCAGACACCGCTGACTATTATAACAAATATATTTCAAAAAATCAAGTACCAATTTAAAACCATTTGTTTTTTTTGAAAAAAGCTATCAATCCCACTACAATCGCAATGCAAACTACTATCAGAATAGGGTAGCTGTACGCATAAGTGTACTCAGGCATCTGCAAGTTCATACCGAACCATCCGACAATCAGCGTAAGCGGAAGTATTATAACTGAAATCAC
The DNA here is from genome assembly GCA_019415925.1 of Clostridiales bacterium. Lineage (GTDB taxonomy): Bacteria > Bacillota > Clostridia > Oscillospirales > Acutalibacteraceae > Ruminococcoides. The sequence continues at coordinate 36,655 of DXYG01000002.1, read as the reverse complement.
AGTAAGTACCTTCATAGATTTATTAAGCTGTAAATCAACCTCAGCTTGATAAGCACTTCTGATTTCAGAAGCGTAATTTAACAGATTTTCGGTTTTTGCGTCAAGCCTGTCAATCTTACTGTCAAGCATATTAAAGCTCTTTAGCGTACTATCGCACAAAAATCCGTTATCGTTCTGGATAATGTCAGCAATAAGATTAATAAGCTGCTCGTAATAAAGTTCAATCCACATAAGATGCTTTTTGATATTCAGAATCTGCTTTGAAAATGTTTTGTCGGTACATCCCGAAAAAGCGTTTGTTTCAAGAGCAGACAGCTTTCTTTCAATCTCTTCAAGGTGCACAAGGTCACCGAAAACAAGCTTGTTCATAAAGTGATACAGCAAACAGTCGGCAGTAATACTCTGACTCGGTTCATGCATTATTTTTCTGAACATTCCCTCAACATAGTCGGGTTGTGTAGTGTAAAATGAAATTTTGTCCTTTTCAAGAATAACATAAACGGGAATATGCTCGGTTACATACTTCTCAATATCTATAAGATTAAGGCAGATAACGTCGCAGTCGTTGTAGCTTTCAAATCTTGAGTGTGTTCCCGTAAAAATATTGTTTAAAATAGCCTGTTTCTTCTTATCGTTAATCTGCGGAATTTCACCTTTTGAATATTTTATCGTTTCAACAATAGCGTCAACGTTTTTATTTTCGTCATATTCAGCAAGTCTGCCGTCAATTATGTTGTATTTCATAAAGAACACCTCAAATATATTTTATAATATCTTCCACGATATGTCAAATAATAATAAAATTATATGATAAATTTATAAATTACCGCCAATCGTGTATTTTTATAATGTTTTTCTTTGAATTTTCGCATAATTACTTGATTTTTTCTGAATATTATATTATCATATTATATATTGTTTATATCAAATAATAAAATAAAAGAGAGGTATTTTTATGAAAAAGATTTTATCAATCGTACTCACAGCAGCAATGCTCTGTACAACTGCTCTGGCACTTTCAGCCTGCGGAGGTTCTTCAGGTTCATCTTCTGCTGACACAAAGACAGTAGCTTCAATTGATGACCTTAAGGGTGCTAAAATCGGCGTACAGCTCGGTACAACAGGTGACATCTACGCTTCGGACTACGAAGAAGAAGGATCAACAATTGAGCGTTTCAACAAGGGTGCTGACGCTGTTCTGGCTCTTACACAGGGCAAGGTTGACTGCGTAATTATCGACAACGAGCCTGCAAAGGCTTTTGTAGCAGCAAACGAAGGAATTAAGATTCTTGATGAGCCTTTTGCAGAAGAAGACTACGCAATCTGCATTGCAAAAGACAATAATGACCTTACAGAAAAATTCAACACTGCTCTTGCTGACCTCAAAAAAGACGGCACAGTTGACAGCGTAATCAAGAACTACATCGGCGACGATACAAAGGGCAAATCACCCTACAAAACTCCCGACGGCACAGAGTATAAAAACGGTGAGCTTCATATGGCTACAAACGCATTCTTTGAGCCTTATGAGTACTATGAGGGCGACAAGGTTGTAGGTATTGACGCAATGATTGCTCAGGCTATCTGCGATAAGCTCGGTTATAAGCTCGTAATTGACGATATGGATTTTGATTCAATCATCACAGCAGTTCAGTCAGGTAAGGCTGATTTCGGTATGGCAGGTATGACAGTTACCGACGAAAGAAAGGAAGCTATCAACTTTACTGATTCTTACACAACGGCTAAGCAGGTTATTATTGTTAAGGAATAAAATTTAACTTTACAGCCGATGACTATTAGTTGTCGGCTGTGATTATTTAAAGGATTTTTGTTATGCAAGATTTTTTTGACGGTCTTTATCAAAGCTTTGTAAAGACCTTTATTACTGACGACCGCTGGGTTCAGCTTCTCAACGGACTTCTTGTCACCGTTGAAATTACGCTTTTTGCGGCAGCAATAGGTATTGCAATCGGATTTTTAATTGCAATAATCCGTTCAACCTATGATATGAATTTGTCCGGTAAAAAGTGCAGAAGCTTTGGCGATTATATTTTAAAGATAGTTAATTTTATCTGTAATATCTACATAACCGTAATCAGAGGAACTCCTGTAGTTATTCAGCTTATGATTATGTATTTTATAGTCTTTGCGTCCTCTCGTGACGGTATAATTGCGGCTATAATCTCTTTTGGTATCAATTCAGGCGCATACGTTGCCGAGATTGTCCGTTCTGGTATTATGTCAATTGACAAAGGTCAGTTTGAAGCAAGCCGTTCGCTCGGCTTTGACTATAAAAGCACTATGATACACGTAATTATTCCGCAGGCGTTCAAAAACATACTTCCTGCTCTCGGCAACGAATTTATCGTTCTTGTCAAGGAAACCTCTGTAGCAGGCTATGTCGCAATTCAGGATTTGACATATGTCGGCAACCTTATTCGTTCACGTACATATGAGGCATTTTTCCCACTTATAGCAGTTGCACTGATTTATCTTGTAATTGTTCTTATTCTGACATTCCTGCTCAAAAAGCTCGAGAGGAGGTTGCGCAGCAGTGACCACTGATAATGTTCTGATAAAGGTTGACAACCTCTGTAAGTCATTTGACGATGTTGACGTTCTCAAAGGTATCAACGCTGAAATTCATAAGGGCGACGTAATGGTTGTAATAGGTGCGTCAGGTTCGGGTAAATCTACTTTTCTGCGTTGCCTTAACAGACTTGAAGAGCCTACAGACGGAAAAATCTATTTTGAGGGAACAGATATAACCGACCCGTCTGTAAATATTAATATCCACAGACAGAAAATGGGTATGGTATTTCAGCAGTTCAATCTTTTTCCTCATATGACTGTTATGAAAAACCTCACTTTAGGACCGATTAAACTGCTCAAAAAAAGCAAAGCAGATGCTGAAAAAAGGGCAATGGAACTGCTCGAAAGAGTAGGACTTGCCGACAGAGCAACTGCATATCCGTCACAACTTTCAGGCGGACAGAAGCAGAGAATCGCAATTGTTCGTGCTTTGTGTATGGACCCTGACGTTATGCTATTTGACGAGCCGACAAGCGCACTCGACCCCGAAATGGTAGGCGAGGTGCTTGAGGTTATGAAACAGCTTGCAAAAGAGGGAATGACAATGGTAGTTGTTACCCACGAAATGGGCTTTGCACGTGAAGTCGGAACAAATGTTGTTTTTGTTGACGACGGTGTAATCGTTGAGCAGGGCGAGCCGAAAGAATTTTTCGAAAACCCCAAGAACCAGCGCTTAAAAGACTTTTTGTCAAAGGTTCTGTAATTTTTGTTATGATACTTAAATCTTTTTCAGAAAGTGAAAACAATTCTGAATTCACGTAAATATCATTAAAACCTTGATATTTGCCGACAATTTAATCATTCAATAAATTAATGCCTGTTTTGCCTTTACAAAACAGGCATTTTATTGTATTATATTAGTAACTATAAAAAATAACGGGGTGTTAATTATGCAACCAAAATATAAGAGAATTTTACTAAAGCTTTCGGGTGAATCGCTTGCAGGCGAAATGAAACATGGAATTGATTTTGATACAGTCCTCAAATTCTGCGAGCCTATTAAAAAATGCGTTGATGCAGGCGTTGAAGTGGCAATCGTAGTAGGCGGAGGCAACTTCTGGAGAGGCAGAAGCTCGGGAGATATGGACAGAACCAGAGCTGACCATATGGGAATGCTTGCAACTACAATAAATGCTCTCGGTGTTTGTGACGCACTTGAACAGCTCGGTGTTGATGTCAGAGTTCAGACTGCAATTTCAATGCGACAGGTAGCAGAGCCTTACATCAGAAACAAGGCTATTCGTCATCTTGAAAAGGGCAGAGTAGTAATATTCGGCTGCGGAACAGGTAACCCGTTCTTCAGCACTGACACAGCCGCAGCACTTCGTGCCGCTGAAATTGAGGCTGACGTAATTATGAAGGCTACAATGGTTGACGGTGTTTATGACTGCGACCCCAAGAAGAACCCCAATGCCGTCAAGTACGACACTGTATCTTTCCACGAGGTATTAAACAAAGACCTTGCCGTTATGGACAGCACAGCAGCATCACTTTGTAAGGATAACAATATTCCTATTCTTGTTTTCAGTATAGAAAATCCTGATAATATTTACAAAGCAGTATGCGGCGAAAATATCGGTACACTCGTAAACAGCAAAGATTGATTAAATTTACTGTAAAATACAATAATTATTTAGGAGGCATTGAAATATGCAGGCGCAGTTAAAAAAAGCAGACGAAACTATGGGCAGAAGAATTGACCATATGTGCAAGGAGTTTTCCGAAATAAGAGCAGGCAGAGCTAATCCTGCTGTTCTTGACAAGGTAAAGGTTGATTATTACGGTGCACCAACTCCTGTAAATCAGCTTGCAGCCGTTTCTGTAACAGAAGCTCGCACACTTACAATTCAGCCTTGGGACGTTTCGGTATTAAAGCAGATTGAAAAGGCAATCCAGACTTCTGAAATCGGAATCAATCCGCAGAACGACGGTAAAATCATCAGACTTATTTTCCCGCCCCTTACTGAGGACAGACGTAAGGAAATCGTAAAAGACGTTCAGAAGATTGCGGAAGAAACAAAAATTCAAATCAGAAACGTTCGCCGTGATACAATTGAAAAGCTCAAAGCTATGAAAAAAGCAGGCGAGCTTACAGAAGACGATTTGAAGCAGGGCGAAAAGAAAACTCAGGATTTAACAGATAAATACATCAAGAATATCGACAAGCTTTCAGCAGATAAGCAGAAAGAAATTCTGGAGATTTAAAATGGCTCTGTTCGGCAAAAAGAAGAAAAAAGAAGTGCTGAGTAACTCAGCACTTCCCGTTCATATCGGAATAATTATGGACGGAAACGGAAGATGGGCAAAAAAGCGAGGACTTCCACGCAAGGCAGGTCACTCCGCAGGAGCAAAAACCTTCCGTAAAATCACACGTTACTGTTCGGATATCGGAATCAAGTACCTTACTGTCTATGCGTTTTCAACAGAAAACTGGAAACGTCCCGAAGACGAAGTAAGCTCACTTATGAAGCTTTTCAAGTCCTACCTTGAGGAAGCGCTTGCCGATTTCAAGGACGACAGTATTGTTGTAAAATTTATCGGTGATAAAGCACCTTTTGACGAAGATTTGCGTAACCTTATGATTGAAAATGAGGAAAGCTCAAAAGACCGTGACGGTATGGTGCTTAATATCGCTATGAATTACGGCAGCCGTGATGAAATTGTACGTGCCGTAAAGAATATTTGCAGTGATGTGCAAAACGGTGCTGTTTTGCCTGAAAATATTGACGAACAGCTTATATCCGATTATCTGTACACAAGCGGACAGCCTGACCCTGATTTGATTATCAGACCGAGCGGAGAATACAGAATTTCTAATTTTTTGCTCTGGCAGTCTGCTTATACGGAATTTGTAATAATGAACAAGCTTTGGCCTGATTTTGAAACATCGGATTTGGACGAGGCACTTGAAATATATTCTCAAAGGAACAGACGTTACGGCGGAGTATAATACTAATATCCGATAAAAATGGCTATTAGCATAAAGAGAGTTGATAAGGATGAAATCATTAAAGCCGAGATTGCTTACCGCAGTTGTCGGAATTACCCTGCTCGTGGGTGTACTAATTGCGGGCGAATTTTGGAATCCGATAATCGGGATACTCGTTGGAGCAGCTTGTGCTTTTATGGCAGGTGAATACCTCAATACAAAAAATCTGCTGAAGAATTTCTGGATTTCAATACCATGTATGCTATTTGCATTTTTGCTGTCTATTCTTATTTCGACGCAATATGTCTATATATTGCTTACTGTGTTTATGATTTTCTGCTTTGCAGTGCTGATAATAAATCACAGTATTCTGTCATATATTGACCTTGCATATACAGTTTTCGGTACAATGCTTATTTCTTTCGGAATGAGTGCACTGCCGCTTATTTGCAGCAGTGGAGTAGGCGTGACCTTCTTCTTTTGTACGGCGTTTGCACTGCCTTGGATGGCAGACGCAGGCGGATTTTTTATAGGAGCTACTATGGGAAAACACAAGCTTTGCCCGAATATAAGCCCTAAAAAGACTGTAGAAGGTGCAGTGGGCGGCGTTGTGTTTTGCTTTATAGCGGCAATGTTAATCGGCTTGATTTTTCAGTTTATAATTATGCCTGATGCAAAAATTAATTTCCGGGCTCTTGCGCTGCTCGGATTAATTGACGCACCTGTTTCAATTCTCGGTGATTTGAGCTTTTCGCTTATCAAAAGAAGTCTTAAAATAAAGGATTACGGTTCAATTTTTCCGGGACACGGCGGAATGCTCGACAGATTTGACAGCATAATATTTACTGCACCTGTTTTGGTTGTGGTAAACTATTTCATTCCTTTCATAACTTTGGTGTAAAATGATTAAAAATATTTCTATTTTAGGTTCAACCGGCTCTATCGGAACTCAGACGCTCGATGTTGTTGATAAGCTTGATTTGAACGTTGTTGCCCTTACTGCTTCAACAAATATCACACTGCTTGAAGAACAGGTCAGAAAATACAAACCACAGCTTGCAGTTGTGTTTGACGAAGCAAAGGCAAAAATCTTTAAAGAAAATACAAAAGATACAGATACCCTTGTTTTATCGGGTATGGACGGACTGATTGCCGCCGCAACAGTTGAAAGTGCAGAGCTTGTTCTCAATTCCGTAGTTGGAATGGTCGGCTTAAAGCCTACAATAGCTGCGGCTAATGCAAAAAAAGACATAGCACTTGCGAATAAAGAAACACTTGTTGCAGGAGGAAAACTCGTTACAGACGCCGTGAAAAGCAACGGAGTGAAGCTTTTGCCTGTTGACAGCGAGCATTCTGCAATTTTCCAGTGCTTGCAGGGAATGCCGAATTCAAAGTGTCTTAAAAAGCTTATACTTACCGCATCAGGCGGTCCTTTCTTCGGCAAAACCGCCGATGAACTGAAAAGCGTGACAATTGAGCAGGCGCTAAATCACCCCAATTGGAGTATGGGTGCAAAAATCACCGTTGACTCTGCAACAATGATGAACAAGGGACTCGAAATTATTGAAGCAAGCAGGCTTTTTGATGTGTCGGGTGATGTTATAGACGTTGTTGTTCACCGTGAAAGTATAATACATTCAATGATTGAATACAGCGACAATTCAGTTATTGCTCAGCTCGGACTTCCCGATATGAGAATCCCGATTCAGTATGCCGTAACATATCCCGACAGATATCCGTCTCCTGTAGGTGAGCTTAATCTCTCACAAATCGGAATGCTTACGTTCTTTGAGCCTGATTATGATACATTCAAGTGCCTTAAGGTTTGCAAAAAGGCGCTTTCAATGGGCGGTGCCGCTACTGCAATCGCTAACGGTGCAAACGAAGAAGCAAATATGCTTTTCAGACTGGGGAAGATTTCTTTCCTTGATATAGGAGAGCTTGTAAGCGGCGCAGTTGACAATATCAAAAATTTTGAGCCGAAAACGGTTGATGACGTAATTTCAGCCGATAAGCTTGCAAGGCAGTACGTTTTGGAGAATGTAAAATAATTTTATTCTTTGCGGTAATTTAATGTATGGAGTTGAAGTTTTTTAATGCAGGTTCTAACCACAATAGCTTTAATAATAATCGGCGTATTGTTTTTTATGCTGATTATCTTTTCTCACGAATTCGGACATTTTATAACCGCAAAGCTCTCGGGTGTAAAGGTAAATGAGTTTGCAATCGGAATGGGGCCAAGACTTTTCGGTTTCAAAAAGGGTGAAACCGAATATACATTCCGACTTTTTCCTATAGGCGGCTATTGCGCAATGGAGGGTGAAGACGAGGACAGTGACGAGCCTCGTGCCTTTAATAATGCCAAGGTATGGAAGAGAATGATTATCATAATTGCAGGTGCAGTTATGAACATTCTTCTCGGATTCATACTAATGTTTGCCTACACCGTTCAGTCTGACAGCTACGCTTCAACTACGGTAAGTCAGTTTGCTCCAAGCTCCTACAGTGCAAACTGCGGCTTGCAGACGGGCGACAAAATTGTTGAAATTAACGGCTATTCCGTTTGGAATATGCGTGATTTGCAGTTCGGTATTGCTACTTTGCAATGTCAGGAGGTTGACGGTAAATCACTTGAGGTATACAAAGAGGATTGCACAAATTCTGCTTATGATGTTTATGCTGACCTTGCAATAGATAATAAGCTTGAGAGCGAAAAAGCACAGGAATTCTATGATTTGCTCTGTGACGGCTGTGCAAAAATCAACGCTGCCAAAAGCAAAGAAGATGCTAAAAAACAACTCGATATTGTCTGCACCTCATTATATGAATATTTTAATGTAGAGGACTATAAGCTTCCGACAATCACCGAAAAAGACACACGCAGACGTTTTGTAGCTGATTTAAAGGTAATACGTGACGGCGAAGAAATAACCCTTAATGATGTTCAATTCTTCACATATTATGCAAGTGAAGAGGATAAAGAGGCTGATAAACCGTCTGTATCATTCGATTTTTACGTTGATGAAATCGAAAAAAATGTCGGTACGGTATTAAGCCAGACCTTTTCCGAAACCTGTTCAATGGCTAAAACAGTCTGGACTTCACTTGTATGGCTTCTACAGGGTAAGTTTTCGTTTACCGACCTTTCAGGTCCTGTAGGTATAGCGAGTGCCGTAACACAGGTTGCTTCTCAGGGACTTGAGAGCAGCTTTGGCTCGGCAGTAAACAATATTCTTTTCGTAATGATACTTATTACCGTCAACCTCGGAATAGTAAATATGCTGCCGTTCCCGGCTCTTGACGGCGGACGTTTCCTGTTCCTGCTTATTGAATGGATTTTCAGAAAACCGATTCCGAGAAAAGCCGAGCAGGTTGTAAATGCGGCAGGACTTGTATTGTTGATGGTATTTATGGTAATTATTTCATTAAAAGACGTATGGCAGCTAATCACGGGCACGCTCCCGGGAATGTAGCACAACGGAGGATAAAATGGGCAGTAAAATTCAGGTAAAGGCAGGAAATGTCAAAATCGGCGGAGGAGCTGAGATTTCCGTTCAGTCAATGCTTAATGTTCCATCAACCGATATTGAAGGCTCTGTAAAACAGGCAGTTGAGCTTGAAAAAGCAGGATGTCAGATAATCCGTGCGGCTATTCCTAATATGGACGCAGTAAAGCTTATTCCTGCCTTAAAAGAAGCAGTGAGTGTTCCTATTGTTGCCGACATTCACTTTGACTATAAGCTTGCGCTTGAAGCGTGTGCGGCTGGCGTTGATAAAATCAGAATCAACCCCGGCAATATCGGCTCGGACGACAGGGTAAAAGCGGTTGCAGATGCCTGCAAAGCAAGAAATATCCCAATAAGAATCGGAGTCAATTCAGGCTCTCTTGAAAAGGAAATCCTTGCAAAATACGGTCATCCAACTCCTCAGGCTCTTTGTGACAGCGCACTTTATCACGCTTCACTACTTGAAAAATTTGATTTTAACGATATTGTTCTTTCAATGAAAAGCTCAACCGTTTCAACAATGGTAAAGGCCTATGAGCTTGCTTCTCAGCAATGCGATTATCCGCTCCATCTCGGTGTTACCGAGGCAGGAACAGAGCGTATGGGTATTATAAAATCCTCGGCAGGCATAGGCTCACTTTTACTGCAAGGTATCGGCGATACAATCAGAGTATCACTCACAGCCGACCCCGTAAAGGAAGTATATGCAGCTTTCGATATTTTAAAGGCACTTGATATCCGTAAAAGCGGAGTTCAGTTTGTGTCCTGTCCGACTTGCGGACGTACAAGAATTGACCTTGTAAAGATTGCAGGTGAGGTAGAGGAAAGACTAAAGAACTGTAAAAAGAATATAAAGGTAGCTGTTATGGGATGCGTAGTAAACGGTCCGGGAGAAGCAAGAGAAGCCGATATCGGAATAGCAGGCGGTGACGGATGCGGTCTCGTATTCAAAAAAGGCGAGATAATCTGTAAAGTGCCCGAAGATAAACTTGTTGACGCACTTGTTGAAGAAATAGAAAAACTACCCTGATTAAAGAATAATTAATACATAAATTTAATAATTTCCTTTTGGTCGGTGTACCAAAATAAGTTCATATAATTTTTTATAATATGTAAACCGACAAACAAAGGAGATTAAATATGAATGAAAGAAAAAATGATAACTTATATCCCGGCAGAAGGAATTATATGAAAACTATTGGTGAAGTATTCAGTTCGCTGTTTGGTACTGCTGATTTTCCTCAGTCAGTATCAAACGGCGTAATTACAAAATTAAATATTGCTACTGAAGCCCGTTCGGTTACCCTTGGGGTAAATTTCGACGGGCTTGTTGAGCGTAATGTGCTTTTTAAAGCGGAAAACGTAATAGCGAAAATTTTGAAGGTTTCATCGGTTGTTATTAAGCCTCATTTCTCGTCGGAGCTTTTTACAGCGGATTATTTTCCTCAGCTTTACATAGCAATCAAGCGTGAAATACCAAGCATTAACGGAACACTCAATAATGCAGAAGTAAAGTTTAAGGATAACACTCTTGTAATAAATCTTCTTAACGGCGGCAAAAGTTTACTTGATGCAAAAGGCTTTGATAAGGCTTTAAAAAATATTGTATCAGAAGAATTTGATTTGCATATAAACATTTCCTATACAGGAACACTGGAAATTGAAGCTGACAGCTCTGAATATCGTGATGCTATAAAAAGTGCCGAGGAGCAGGTTCAGAGAGAAAATCTCGCAAAAGCCGCTGATTTCTACCGTGAAGAAGCTGAAAATTCCTCAGAAATCAAAGAGAAGAAATTTGAAAATACAACAAGTGAAATAGAAATCCGAGAGGGAAAATTTGCAACTCCGCAGATTATACAGTCCTCAATTCGCCCTCTTTACGGCAGAAGCATAAGAGGAAAAATGATACCGATAAGCTCTATCGCAGGAGATTCGGGACGTGTTGTAATCTGGGGCGATGTTTTCGACCTTGAAAAGCGTGTCACAAAATCAGGCGACAAAAATATTTTTACGATTGATATAACCGACTACACAGGCTCTACAACCGTAAAAGTATTTAACACAATTCAGGAGTCTGCTTCTGTTGATTCTATCCGCAAGGGCGACACAATCGCCGTTATGGGTGATGTAGAATACGATAAGTATGCAGGCGAGCTTGTAGTAAATGCTCGTTCGATCGGAACAGCACAAAAGGTAAAGGTTGTTGACAAGGCAGAGAAAAAGCGTGTTGAGCTTCACTTGCATACTAATATGTCACAGATGGACGCCGTAACCTCAGCAGGCGACCTTGTCAACCGTGCATATCAGTGGGGACATAAGGCAATTGCGATTACAGACCACGGCGTTGCTCAGGCATTTCCCGATGCTATGAAAGCGGCAGATAAAATTAATAAAGACGAAGAAAAAATCAAGGTAATCTATGGAATGGAAGCGTATTTTATGGACGACCTTGTTGAGTCGGTTAGAGGAGAAGCTGACACTCCGCTTGACGGAACATTCATCTGCTTTGACATAGAAACAACCGGACTTTCTGCTTCTCGTGACAAAATCACCGAAATAGGTGCTGTTAAGGTTGTTAACGGTGAAATTACCGATACTTTTTCAACCTTTGCAAATCCCGAAATGCCGATACCGCAAAAGATTACTCAGCTTACGGGTATAACCGACGATATGGTAAAGGACGCTCCTTCTCAGAGTGAGGCTGTTTCAGCGTTCCTTGAATTTGCAGGAGATAACGTGCTTGTTGCACACAACGCACCGTTTGATACTTCTTTTATCCGCAATGCCTGTGAGAATATGGGCAGAGAGTATAATTACACCTCAATTGATACCGTTGCAATTTCCCGTGCAATTCTCCCCGACATCAAGAACTGCAAGCTTGATACTGTTGCAAAATACTTGCGTCTGGGAGATTTTAACCACCACAGGGCAACCGACGATGCGGAAATTCTTGCAAAAATCTTTATCAGTCTTTGCAACCGCTTAAGAGATGATTATAACATAACAAAGACCGATGAAATAAATACAAAAATAGCAGGCGGTGATTTTAAGAAATTACCGACGTATCACCAGATAATTCTTGTAAAGAATAAAACAGGGCTTAAAAATTTATACAGATTAATTTCATACGCTCATCTTGACTATTTTTATAAAAAGCCGAGAATTCCAAAAAGTGAGCTTGTAAAATACCGAGAAGGACTCATAATCGGTTCAGCCTGTTGTGCAGGACAGCTATACGAGAGCATTTTGGCAGGCAAGCCTTGGGCAGAGCTAAAGCAGATAGCCTCTTTCTATGACTATCTTGAAATTCAGCCTACAGGCAACAATGCCTTTCTAATCAGAGAGGGCAGATTTGAAACAGAAGAAGAACTGCACGAAATCGACCGTACAATAATTAAGCTTGCCAAAGAACTCGGAAAGCCTGTCTGTGCAACCTGCGACGTTCATTTTATGGATCCGACAGATTCAGATTTCAGAAAAATTCTTATGGCAGGGCAGGGTTTTAAGGACGCAGAAGAACAAGCACCTCTTTATTTCAGAACAACCGCCGAAATGCTCAAGGAGTTTGAGTGGCTCGGCAAGGATAAGGCTTACGAGTATGTAGTTGAAAATCCGAATAAAATTGCCGATATGTGCGAAAGCGTACGTCCTATTCCAAAGGGAACTTTCCCTCCCAACATTGAGGGAGCACAGGAACAGCTTATAGATATTACGTGGAAAAGGGCAAAGGAAAAATACGGCGACCCACTCCCCGAAATAGTTAAAGCACGACTTGACAAGGAGCTTAATTCAATTACCACCTACGGCTTTTCGGTGCTTTATATGACTGCACAGAAGCTTGTTGCCGACAGTGAAGCACACGGCTATCTTGTAGGTTCACGAGGCTCGGTAGGTTCGTCGTTTGTCGCTACAATGTCAGGTATTTCCGAGGTTAATCCGCTTTGTCCGCATTATATCTGTCCGAATTGTAAGCACAGTGAATTTATCACCGACGGCAGCTACGGCTCAGGATTTGACTTGCCGCCAAAGGATTGTCCCGAGTGCGGCACAAGAATGGATCAGGACGGCCACGAAATCCCGTTTGAAACCTTCCTTGGATTCAAGGGCGACAAGGTTCCTGATATAGACCTTAATTTCAGCGGCGAGTATCAGTCAAAATCCCACCGCTACACAGAAGAATTGTTCGGAAAGAACAACGTGTTCAAAGCAGGTACAATCGCAACTGTTGCTGAAAAAACAGCAATCGGATTTGTCAAAAAGTACGCACAGGAACGTGGACTTACAATGCATAAGGCAGAAGAAAAACGCCTTGCAATAGGTTGTACGGGTGTTAAGCGCACCACAGGTCAGCACCCGGGAGGAATGGTTGTTGTACCGAGAACGAATGATGTTTACGACTTCTGTCCCGTTCAGCACCCTGCAAATGATGTGAATTCCGATAACATAACAACACACTTCGACTTCCATTCAATTCACGATACTATCACCAAGCTTGACGAGCTCGGACACGATGTTCCGACAATTTACCACTATCTTGAAATGTTTACGGGAATCCCCGTAATGAAGGTTTCAATGAGTGACCCGGATGTTATGTCGCTGTTTACTTCTCCAAAGGCACTCGGTGTTACGGAAGAAGAAATCGACTCAAAAACAGGTACATTCAGCCTTCCCGAATGCGGTACAAGCTTTGTAAGAGGAATGTTGATTGAAGCACAACCCAAAACCTTTTCCGACTTGCTTCAGATTGCGGGACTTTCACACGGTACCGACGTATGGCTCGGCAATGCTCAGGAGCTTATCCACAACGGAACGTGCACAATTTCGGAAGTTATCGGTACACGTGACTCAATTATGACCTACTTAATGCACAAGGGTCTTGAACCCGGTATGGCGTTTAAGATTATGGAGATTGTCCGTAAGGGTAACGCTACTAAGCTCCTTACCGAAGAGCATTTCAAGGCTATGCGTGAGCATAACGTTCCCGAATGGTACATTGATTCCTGTATGAAGATTAAATATATGTTCCCTAAAGCTCACGCAGCAGCGTATATGATAGCCACACTTCGTCTTGGCTGGTACAAGGTTCACAAGCCTGCCGAGTATTATGCGGCTTACTTTACCGTTCGAAGTGAAAATCTTGACGGTGCTGTTGTTATGAAAGGTCATAAAGCAGTAAGAGATAAGATGAATCAGATAAAGCAAAAGCAAAGCGTTCACGAAGCAACCGCAAAAGATGATGCTGAGTATCAGACTTTGCAGATTGTAAATGAGATGATGGCAAGGGGAATAGATGTTCTTCCTGTAGATGTCTATAAGTCCGAAGCTAAGATGTTTATTGTAGAGGACGGAAAAATCAGACTTCCGTTTTCATCGCTTCCCGGAGTCGGTGAAGCGGCTGCAATTTCACTTGCCGAGGCAGGCAAAAAATATGAATACCTGTCTATCGAAGATATGCAGGTAAAAACAAAAGTAACAAAAGCGGTTATAGAAACGCTTAAAGATGTCGGAATACTTAAGGATTTGCCCGACAGTTCACAAATGTCATTATTTTAAGGAGTGATACATTTGAAAAGATTTGCAACAATCAGGAATGTACTTATAGCAATAGCATTTACAGTGTTCTTACTGTTTGTAAAAGACAATATTGATGTTGTATGGAGTATAATATGTAAAATTGCCGAAATTCTTACTCCGTTTTTAGTTGGATTTTTATTTGCATATCTGCTCAATTTTCCTTACAAATTCTTTTACACAAAGGCTTTCGGAAAGATGGGAACAAAGCATAAAGTTTTTGTGAAAATGAAAAAACCTCTTGCGATTATCTGCACATATACATTAATCGCCGCAATATTTATTGCAATAATATGGATTGTTGTTCCGCAAATTATAGAAAATATTGCAAGTCTTGTTGAATCAATGCCTACCTATTATAATGCAGTTATGCAGCATGTAAACGAGTTTATTGACTGGATTAATTCTGTATTTAATGCAGGAATTGAAAAGGATAATATTCTGAATAATCTTTTGAATGAAATTTCAAAATTCTTCTCAATGCAAAATATCACTCAGTTTGCAGGTAAAACAGGTGAAGCAATTTTCGGTATGGTATTAGGTACAGCTTCGGGTGTGTATAACTTTGTTATGGGCGTTGTAATTTCTGTTTATTTCCTTGCAGCAAAAGAACAGCTTTGCCGCATGGTTAAGCGACTTGCTGTAGCATTTATCCCGATAAAATATTTGCCTAAGATTTATGAAATCGTAGATATTACAGATACAAAATGCGGTCGTTTCCTTGTAGGTGATATAATTGATGCCGCTTTTGTCGGCTTACTGACCTTCGTTGCAATGGTTATACTGAATGTCCCTTACGCTCCGTTAATTGCTGTGCTTATAGGCGTTACAAACATCATTCCGTTTTTCGGACCGTTTATCGGAGCAATTCCAAGTGCATTATTGCTGTTCATAATAAATCCATGGGATATGATAAAGTTTATTATAATCGTTGTGATTATTCAGCAGCTCGACGGCAACCTTTTCAAGCCGAAGATCATCGGCAATCAGGTTGGACTTTCAAGCTTCTGGGTACTTTTCAGCGTAGTTGTAGGCGGCGCATTGTTCGGTTTACCCGGCTTTATTCTCGGAACTCCGATATTTGCAGTTATTTATTCTCTTGTCGGTAAAAAAGCAAAAAATGCTATCAACGACAAGGGCAAGATTGCACAGGAGGCACTTGACTTTGAGGTGCTTAATTACCAGAAAATTGCAGAAGAACAAAAGCGAATCAGAGAAGAAAAAGAAAATCAGCAAAGAGAAAAAATTAAAAAGCTTATCGGTCTGAATAAGTCGGATTCCGACAAAACGGAAGATGATAAATCCGATAATAATGAAAATACCGATAAGAAAGAAGAAAAGTGATTGACAAAAGTAATTTAATATGGTAGTATATTAGCACATTAGCACAGTAAAGTGTTTTGAAACACAACAATAACAGAGAGGTTATTATGAAAAAATATTTAAAAATTACTCCCGAGGGAACAAAGGATTTTCTGTTTGCTGAATGTTCGGCTATGGACGATATCTGCGGAAAAATTGAAAACGTATTTGTTACAAGGGGTTTTAAAAGAGTAATTACACCGGGAATAGAATTCTATGACGTTTTTTCAGTTCCTTGCAGCGGAATTACTCAGGAGTCAATGTTCAAAACAACCGATAATAAGGGCAGACTTCTTGTTGTCCGTCCCGACTCAACTCTGCCGATTGCAAGAATGGTATCTTCACGTCTTAAAAACAGCATTCTTCCGGTACGTCTTTACTATAAGCAGGCTGTTTACCGTAACAATCCGACACTGACAGGAAGAAGAAACGAGTTTATGCAGATGGGAATTGAGCTTATCGGCGTAAAGGGAATAAGAGCCGACCTTGAAGTCCTTACAACTGCCGTAAGCTGTATTTCTTCGGTTGCCGATGATTTCAGAATTGAGCTTGGCCACGCAGGTGTATTTGACGCTCTTTCAAATGAGCTCAACATTGACGAAGATTACAAGGAAAAAATCAGAGTATCTATTGAGGGTAAGAATTATTCTGCTCTTAACAATCTTCTTGACAAGCTCGAGCCTTGCAAGGCAGTAAATGCTATCCGCAGTCTGCCGTCACTTTTCGGCGGTGAAGAGGTCTTTGAAAAGGCTTATGAAATCTGCAAGGGTACAAACGCTGAATCTGCACTTGAATATCTGCATAAAATCTATAGCAACTTAAGTCCGCTCAATCTCGGCAGTAAGCTTATTATTGACCTCGGTTTTGTTCAGAGAAACGATTATTATACTGGTATCGTCTTTACAGGATATATTAACGGAATCGGTGACGCAGTAATTTCAGGCGGCAGATATGATGAACTTCTTTCAGAGTTTGACGCTCCTATGGGTGCGGCAGGCTTTGCAGTAGATACCGATGCAATCACAATCAAACGCCTTACCGATAACGAAGTAAGCTATTCGGATAATCCCGACGTGCTCGTATTTGCAAATGACGGTCACGAGATTGAAGGAATTAATCTTGTTGCACAGCTTAACGCAGAAGGCAAAAAGGCACAATTCAGTGTTTTGCCGACACTTGAAGAAACGCAAGCGTTTGCAAAGAGCAGAGGTATTGCCGAAGTTAAGGTTATCGGATAAAACAGCTTGAAAGGACTTTCACATATGAAACCAATCAGAATTGCTCTTACAAAGGGCAGACTTGAAAAAACAACAATAGAACTTTTTGAAAAAATCGGATATAACTGTGACGAAGTAAAAAACAAGGGCAGACGTCTTATTCTGCCTGTAGGTAACAACGAATTTGAGGTTGTGCTTGCAAAGGCGGCTGATGTTATTACATACGTTGAACACGGTGTTTGTGACTTGGGCGTTGTCGGAAAAGATACAATCCTTGAAAACGGCACTTCATTTTATGAACTGCTCGATTTAGGATTCGGCAAATGCAGATTTGCCCTTGCTACAAAAAAAGACTTTGATTTTTACAGCGGTTATAACACAAAAACAATCGCAACAAAGTATCCTAAAGTAACCCGTTCATTTTTTGACGATAAAAATATGGACGTAAGAATAATCAAAATTGAAGGCTCTGTCGAGCTTGCACCGTTGGTAGGACTTGCCGACGGAATTGTCGATATAGTTGAAACAGGCTCTACGCTTAAAGCAAACGGTCTTGAAGTAATCGAGTGGGTAACCGATATTTCAGCAAGATTAATCGCAAATACTGCAAGTCTTAAATTGAGGAAAAATGAGATTGAGCAACTTCAGAAGAAATTGGAGGCTGTAACGCAATGATAACAACAGTAACAGCAGACGGAAAAAGAGAATATGAATTTATAGAAACGCTCAAAAAAAGAGCGCAGAATTCCGATAAAAATGTAATTCCTACAGTTTCCGAGATTATCGAAAACGTCCGTGAAAACGGCGACAAGGCTGTTAGAGAATATACAATTAAATTTGACGGAAAAGCTCCCGAGAAAACTGAAATTTCACCCGATGAAATAGACGCATTAATAGCAAAGTGCGACAAGGATTATATATTAACAGTTAAAAAAGCGGCTGAAAATATTTCCGATTTTCACAAAAGACAGCTTCAGCAATCTTGGCTTACTACAAAGAATAACGGAGTAATAATGGGACAGCGAATAAGAGGCTTAAAGCGTGTAGGAATTTACGTACCGGGCGGTACTGCCGCTTATCCTTCGTCAGTTCTTATGAACGCTATTCCTGCAAAGATTGCAGGCGTTCAAGAAATTATAATGTGCACTCCTCCGCAAAAGGACGGCACACCCAACCCGAATATAATTGCGGCTGCAAAAATCGCAGGTGTTGACAGAATCTTTCTTATGGGCGGTGCTCAGGCAGTTGCGGCTCTTGCTTACGGAACAGAGAGCGTACCAAAGGTTGATAAAATCGTAGGTCCCGGTAATATCTTTGTTGCAACAGCTAAAAAGCTTCTCTACGGAACAGTTGATATTGATATGATTGCAGGACCGAGCGAGATTCTTATTATTGCCGACAGCAGTGCAAATCCGAAGTTTCTTGCCGCAGACCTTATGAGTCAGGCAGAGCATGATAAATTAGCTTCTTCAATTCTGCTTACCGATTCGCCGGAAATTGCCGAAAAAACAAAGCAGGAGCTTATCTTGCAGACGGAAAAGCTTTCAAGAAAAGAAATTATAGAGTCTTCTCTCGATAACTTTGGAGCAATCATTGTTTGCAGTGATATGTCACAGGCAATTGAATTTGCAAACGAGCTTGCTCCCGAGCACCTCGAAGTGTGCTGTAACAATCCTATGGAATATATCGGAAAGCTTGATAATGCAGGCTCGGTATTCCTTGGCAACTATAGTCCCGAACCTCTCGGCGATTACTTTGCAGGCCCTAACCACGTTCTTCCCACAAGCGGAACAGCTCGGTTTTTCTCTCCGCTTTCTGTTGACAGCTTTGTCAAGAAGTCGAGCTTTATCTATTATACAGAGGACGCTTTGAAGAATGACGCTCAAGACGTAATCCGTTTTGCCGATACAGAGGGACTTACTGCGCATGCAAATTCAATCAAGGTGCGTTTTGATATTGACTGATAATTTATTTCCTGATGATTGGAATGTGTTTTTATGAGCTTTGAACTTAATAAGAAAATACGTGAGCTTGAGCCTTACGAGCCGATAAGCGGTACATATAAAATCCGCCTTGATGCAAACGAATGTCCCGTAAGCTATCCTGAGGAGATTTTGCAGCAGGTGAGAGAGGCGATTGAAAAAATTGACTTCAACCGTTATCCTGACCCGCTTGCAACAGAGGTTGTTAATTCTTTTTCGGAATATTACGGAATAAATCCCGAGTGTGTTACAGCAGGCAACGGCTCAGATGAGCTTATCTTCCTTACCGAATCAGCTTTTCTTGAAAAGGGTGATAAAATGCTTGTTGTCGCCCCCGACTTTTCAATGTATAAGTTTTACTCTTCAATCTGTGAAGTAGAATGTGATTCCTTTATCAAGGACGAAAGTCTTAATTTTGACGTCGATGCTTTAATTGAAAAAATCAATAACGACAATATAAAGCTTGTTATCTTCTCAAATCCCTGCAATCCCACAGGTCAGGGAATAACAGCAGAACAGGCTCGCAGACTTGTCACTTCTGTAAATGCACTTGTCATTCTTGACGAGGCTTATATGGATTTCTGGAATCAGAGTCTGATTGCTGAAACGGAAAAATATTCAAACCTGATTGTATTCAGGACTGCGTCAAAATCTGTAGGCTCTGCGGCACTCCGACTTGGCTTCGCAGTAGCAAACAAGACTATTTCAAAAGCACTTAAGGCAGTAAAATCTCCGTATAATGTAAACAGTATTTCACAGGCAATCGGCACTGTAATATACAAAAATAAAGAATATTTATTAAATCGACAAAAAGCGATTGTCAGCAACAGAGAAAAGTTGTATAATGGTTTGGTAGAGATTGCCGAAAAATACAATTCTTTGACGGTTTACAACAGCTGTGCAAACTTTGTATTCGTAAAAACTTCCGAGGGCAAGGCTATTTGGGAGTTTTTAAAGAGTAACTCCATTGTCATAAGATATATGGGAGATTACATAAGAATTTCGGCAGGAACCGAACAAGAGGTTGATGAAACTCTCTGCTGTATTGAAAAGTATTTTTCGAGGTGAGTCGATGCGCTGTGCTATTGAGGAAAGAAACACTAAAGAAACTCAGATAAAGCTTATTTTAAATCTTGACGGCGGAAATATTTCCATTGATACCGGTGTCGGCTTCTTTGACCATATGTTAAATTCATTCGCTACTCACGGAGGTTTTGGACTTGAGCTTTCCGTAAAAGGAGATCTCAATGTGGACGAGCATCACACTATCGAGGATACCGGAATCGTACTCGGCAAGGCTTTTGCTAAAGCTGTTGGTGATAAAAGCTCAATCGACAGATTCGGCAGCTTTTATGTTCCGATGGACGAGGCTCTTGCATTTTCCTCTGTTGATATAAGCGGCAGACCGTTTCTTGTGTTTGACGCTGATTTTCCGCAGAGCAGATGCGGTGATTATGATTGTGCAATGACAGTTGAATTTATGCGTGCCTTTGCTTTTAACGCCGGAATTACTCTCCACCTGAAATCTTTATACGGAGATAATTCACACCACATTACCGAGGCTCTTTATAAGGCTTTAGCTCATTCACTAAGACTCGCAGTAAAGCAGAACACTTCAAACAAACCTCTTTCCACTAAAGGAGTGTTATAAATGATTATTTTACCTGCTATAGATATTAAAGACGGCAACTGTGTCCGTCTGTTCAAAGGCGATTACTCAACAGTACAGAAGGTTGCCGAGTCACCTTATATTGCCGCTCAGCGTTTTGCAGATGCAGGCGCAACATGGATGCATATGGTTGACCTTGACGGCGCGAAGGACGCAAAGCTTGTAAATGCCGATTTAATCGCTGACGTTGCAAAATCTTCGGGACTTTCCGTTGAAGTCGGCGGCGGTATAAGAGATATGAAAGCCGTTGAATATTACCTTTCAAGAGGTATCAACAAAGTAATTCTCGGTTCGGCTGCCGTTAAAGACCCGCAGTTCGTTGTTGATGCAGTAAAAAACTACGGTGATAAAATCGTAGTCGGAATTGATGCCAAAGACGGAATGGTCAGAGCAGAGGGCTGGATTGACAGCTCCGATATAAATTACATTGAGCTTGCAAAGCGTATGGAAGACGTCGGTGTCAAAACAATAGTATTTACCGACATTGACCAGGACGGCACTCTTGCAGGACCCAACCTTAAACAGCTCGATGATTTGGTTCATCAGGTTAGTTGTAATATTATTGCAAGCGGCGGCGTTGCTGTATTAAAGGATATTATTAATCTTGCTGAGCTTGATGTTTACGGTGCAATCTGCGGCAAGGCTATCTATTCGGGTAACCTTGATTTAAAGCTTGCGCTTGAAATGACAAGAAAAATATAATTGTTAATACAGCACATAATAAAATAAAACTATTTTCATAGGGTGAATTATGGATTTTGATAAGTATTTTGTAAAGTCAGAGCTTATTCCTGCTGTTATTCAGGAAAAGTCAACAGGAGAAGTTCTGATGCTTGCATATATGAACAGAGAAAGTATGCAGAAAACCTTTGAAACAGGCTATACATGGTTCTGGTCAAGAAGCAGACAGGAGCTTTGGAACAAGGGTGCAACTTCGGGACATCTGCAAAAGGTTGTTGATATTTTTGCAGACTGCGACAACGATACTCTGCTCATCACTGTAGAACAAACAGGCGCCGCTTGTCACACAGGCAGTCATTCGTGCTTTTTCAAAAAATTAAAATAAGAGGTTATATATTTATGAACGATAAGGAAATTCTTTCAGCTCTATACGCAACAGTAGAAAACAGACGTGACAACCCCAAGGAAGGCTCATACACCTGCTATCTTCTTGATAAGGGTTTAGATAAAATCCTCAAAAAGGTAGGCGA
This sequence comes from Clostridiales bacterium, assembly GCA_019415925.1. Lineage (GTDB taxonomy): Bacteria > Bacillota > Clostridia > Oscillospirales > Acutalibacteraceae > Ruminococcoides. Next base: position 14,616 of record DXYG01000002.1, on the reverse strand, counting down.
GGAATGCAGTGAAACAATAATTGCCGCAAAAAACGGCGATAACGGTGAAACTGTTTACGAAATTGCAGATTTAATCTATCATCTTATGGTTATGATGGTTTCACAGGGAATACCGCTTGACGACGTTTTAAAAGAACTCGACAAAAGAAGCGAAAAAACCGGAAATTTAAAGAATTTCCACGTTGTAGATAAAAATTCCTGAAAAAAATAGCCCTATGACTTTCGTCATAGGGCTTTAAATAAAACTATGTAAATTATGCGTGCGCAGGAATAAATTTTGAAACAGCCTCTTTAAAACTGTCGTCAGGTTCATTTTCAAGGAGCAATTCCATAGGCTGTGAAACATCAATAGAAAAAACTCCGATAAGAGAGTGAGCATCAACGGTGTATTCTCCGCTTTTTATCATCATAAGCTGGTTGGGGAAGTGAGCAAGGGTTTCAAAGATTTCAATTAATCCGTTTTTGTTTTTTGCGTTTATTGGCATAGAGAACATAGAAATCACCTCAAAAATATTTATCTACTTGATATATCTTATCATTAAATTTTATGATAATCAATGATAATTTATGATTTTTTGCAATTTCAACTATTTGTATAAAAAAGGGTGAAACATTGATGAATTTTAATATAGTTACACTCGGATGTAAAGTTAATCAGTACGAATCACAGGCAATGCGTGAAGCAATGCTAAAGCACGGCTACACCTTGTCTAATGATAAAGAAAAGGCGGACATCACCGTAATAAACAGCTGTACTGTAACCTCGGTAAGTGACGCTAAAAACCGCAAGATAATCAGCAGAGTTCGCCGGGCAAATCCCGACGGAATTATAGTGCTTACAGGCTGTATGCCGCAGGCATTTCCCGATGACTGCAAGAATTTCAAAGATTGCGATATAGTGCTTGGAAATGCAAAACGTGCAGAGCTTATCCCTGCAATTGAAAAGTATTTATCCGAAAAACACGGATTTGTAAATATTTCACAGCACCCTGCAAAGAACGAAATCTTTGAAAATCTTTCTGTTTCTTCTCTTGGTGAGCACACAAGGGCGTTTATTAAAATTGAAGACGGTTGTAACCGTTTCTGTTCCTATTGCATTATTCCGTATGCAAGAGGCAGAGTGCGTTCGAAACCGCTTGCAGACCTGAAAACCGAGATTGAAAATATTGCGCTAAACGGCTATAAAGAGGTAGTGCTTGTCGGAATTAATCTATCTGCTTACGGACTGGGCGAAGATTTTGACCTTGCTGACGCAGTAGAAACTGTCTGTGCAGTAGACGGAATTGAAAGAGTAAGACTCGGTTCAATTGAACCCGAGCAGATGGACGATAAGCTCATTTCACGCCTTGCCGCTCAGAAAAAGTTTTGTCCTCAGTTCCATTTGTCACTGCAAAGCGGTTGTGATAAAACTTTAAAGGATATGAACCGTCACTATGACAGTGCAGAGTATGCACAAATTGTCGGCAATCTTCGTAAAGCATTTGATAATTCTTCAATGACAACCGACGTAATGGTCGGCTTCGCCGGCGAAAGCGAGGAAGATTTTATTTCTTCAATGGAGTTTGTAAAAAGCATAGGATTTGCAAAGGTACACGTTTTTCCGTATTCTCAGCGCAAGGGAACAAAGGCGGCTGATGCTCCGAATCAGGTTAGTCCTGCCGAAAAGGACAGACGTGCTTCTCTTATGGGAGAGCTTGTCGAAAAATCTCGTTTTGAGTTTCTGACTTCACAGGTAGGCAGAGTTGAAAGCGTATTATTTGAGCGTATGCGCCACGGTTACCTTGAAGGCTATACAAAGAATTACACTCCTGTTCACGTGATTTCAAATGATAATTTACTTTGCGGAACAATTGCTGACGTAAAGCTTGTTTCAGCTGAAAAAGACTATTGTGTGGGCGAATTAGTGTAACAGATTTCTTAAATTCTGCATTTCTTCACGGCTTTCGTCGGAAATAATGCTGTTATAGCTGTAAATCATAAATCCCTCTGATTTTTCGTTGGTTTGTAAAATTTTGTATTCATCAGCAAGAATACTGCTTGATTCTGCCCACGTACCTTCGTCGTCATCAGTTCCTGCTTTGTATCCTGCAAGTCCGACATATAGCTTTACGTTTTCGTCATAGTCAAGCGTACTCCAGCTTTCGAGTGCGTCTTCAAATGTAAGGGCAGGATTTTCTGTGCTGAAATAAATCTGAGGACATATGTAATCAACAAATCCTCTGCAATTACACCAGGATTTTACATCTGCGTAAAGCTTTTTGTTATTATCAATGTTTCCCTGCGGAGAAATACCGAAAACAATATTATTGCTTTCAGAGTGAATCGCCCTGTAGGTTTCGCAAATCAGCATATTTACATTTGCAAGTCTCCAGTTGTCAAGATTCATACTGTTTTTCTCGCCAACCTCAGACACGTAGCGTTCATAGCTTTTGCTGTCGCAATCGCCTATATCTTCGGGATAAAAATAGTCGTCAAATTGAATACCGTCAACGTCATAATTCTTAACTATTTCAACAACACCGTTTATTATAAGCTCTCTGGCTTCTTTATTTGACGGGTCAATAATTATTCCGCTTTCAGTAGTTAAGCCGAGATTTTCATTTTTGACATACGGATTATTGTTTGAAAGCTGTTTTGGCGTTTCATTGAGCGTTACCCGATAAGGATTAACCCATGCGTGAATTTTCAGTTTGTATTTTCTGCTTATTTCGCACATAATCTTAAGCGGGTCATATCCCGGTTTTTTGCCCTGAGTGCCGGTAAGAATATGCGACCAGGGGTAATATTCAGATTTATACAATGCATCTCCGTAAGGGCGCACCTGAACAATCAGCGTATTAAGACCGTACCCCTTGCAGTTTTCAGCAATCGTTTCAAATTTATTTCTGAAAGCCTGTTCGCTCTTATCGTTTTCTTTTTCCATACTCAGCTCAATGTATGAAATCCATACACCTCTCATTTCGTCAAAGTCGGTTTCTTTTATCTCATCTTTGGTTGAGTACTCTGTTTCATCAGTTGTGCTTACTGTTTTCGAAACAGAGGGCGAGCTTACTTTTTTGCCTGAACTTACGGCAGTTACACCTATTAGTATTGCGACAGAAAGTACAAGCGGTATCATCTTTTTTATTCTAAAGGAAACTGTTCCGAAACGGTTGGTTTTTATATTATCGGATTGTCTGTCAAAACTGCTTGTCGAGGCACTCGACTTTTTAATTTTCAAAATATCATCCTCCGGAGTTTTTATGAACACTGTTTTAATTATTCTTGCAATATATCTTATATTAATAAACCTGATAGCCGTAATCGTTACGATTTATGATAAGCTTTGTGCAGTAAAAAGACGCTGGCGTGTTAAGGAAAGCACGCTCCTGCTATTGTCATTTTCAGGAGGAAGTGTCGGTATGTATATAACAATGCTGTTAATCAGACATAAGACAAGGCATTTAAAGTTTATGCTTGGTATACCGATAATATTAATATTTCAGCTTGTAATAGCGTTTGTTATTTGGAGATATTTGTATGTCTGAAAAACTTGAATTTATAGTTCCCGATGAATATGACGGCAAAAAGGCAATTGCCTTTTTAAGAAAACACTGTCACTTGTCTGCAAGAATGATAACACAGCTAAAGCGAAAAAAAGACGGTATTTTGATGAACGGAAAAATTTTACGAACTGTAGATTTTACGAAGGCAGGAAGCAGGGTAGAGATAAATCTGCCTGACGAGGAATCAGAAATTGTTCCTGTAGAAGGAAATCTTGATATTGTTTTTGAGGATGAGCATATTTTAATAGTTAATAAGCCTTATTCAATGCCTGTTCACCCTGTAAAGCAACACCAAACTAACACCCTTGCAAATATAGTTACTTACTATATGAATAGTAGGGGAGACAATTATATTTTCAGAGCAATTAACCGACTTGATAAGGACACATCGGGGCTTGTACTTATTGCTAAAAACAAATTCTGCGCTAATGCTCTTAAAAATAAAGTAAGTAAAAATTATTTTGCTCTTTGTCACGGGAAGTTAGATTGCGGCGGAACAATAAGTGCACCAATCGGCTTAAAGGACGATTCAAAGATTGTCCGTCACGTGCTCGAAAGCGGAAGTCTTGCAATAACTCATTATGAAGTGATATGTTCTGATGATAATATATCATTTCTTAAACTTTGGCTTGAAACAGGAAAAACTCACCAGATACGTTGTCATATGTCGTCAATCGGTCATCCGTTACTCGGAGATGACTTGTACGGCGGAAGTATAGAACTCATTTCACGCCAGACGCTCCATTGCGGAGAAATGACATTTGTTCATCCCGTAAACGGCAATGAAATTTCGGTAAGCTGTAATTTACCTGAGGATATGCAATACATTCTCAATAAAATAACAAAATAAAATCAGAGGATTGACAATACAGATTTTGTCAGTCCTCTTTGTGTATATATTATAAAAAACTTATTTAAAAGATAAAAATTATGCTGAAAATGCTTGACAAATCAGTCTACAAATGGTAGTCTATAATTGTAAAATATAAGAAATCAGGTGACGTAAAATGAAAAATACAAAGCTCGGTGCAGTAGAGTCACATTTTGCAGATTTAGTCTGGGAAAACGAGCCGCTTACAACCTCTGAACTCATTAAAATCTGCGAAAAAGAATTAAACTGGAAACGCACCACGACATATACAGTCCTGAAAAGACTTTCTGACAGAGGGCTTTTTCAGTATGTTGACGGTGTAGTTTCCGCAAAAATAACACGTGATGATTTTTACTCAATGCAAAGCAAGAATTTTGTTGACGAAGCATTTAACGGCTCTTTGCCTGCATTTCTGACAGCCTTTACTTCAAAGAAAAAGTTATCTAAGGAAGAAGTATCAGAGATAAAAAAGCTTATTGATTCCTATGAAGGGGAATAGTAATGGAGATAATTTTCACAAAGATTTTTAATATGAGCGTTGCGGCGTCAATGCTTATACTTGCTGTTATTTTACTGCGGCTTATTTTAAAAAGCTCGCCAAAGTGGATTAGGTACGTTTTGTGGATGCTTGTTGCATTAAGGCTTGTCATTCCGTTTTCATTTGAATCACCTTTGAGCCTTATTCCAAATGCACAAGCAATTAATTCGACAACACAATCATCTACTTCATATGTATCCTCGCTTGTTAATTCCGACGGCTTTCAGACAATGCAAAACACTGTTTCTTCGTCAGACAATGAAATCAAAATAATAACGATTTTATCTTATATATGGCTTGTCGGCGTTGGAGCTATGCTGATTTATATGCTTTTGAGTTATCTGCATTTGCATTTGAAGGTAAGAGAAAGCATTGCAATTGATGATAATATACTGATTTGTGACCGAATTTCAAGTCCGTTTGTTTTCGGAATTATCAGACCTCGTATTTATCTTCCGTCAAAATTGAGCGAAGAAGAAAAGTCATATGTAATTGCGCACGAGCAGGCTCATATAAAGCATCACGATAATTTGTGGAAACCGCTCGGATATCTTATATTGAGTATTCACTTTTTTAATCCGTTGTGCTGGATAGCATTTAAGCTTTTTACAAATGATATTGAGCTTGCCTGCGACGAAAGGGTAATTAAAAATTACGATACTAAAGATAAAAAAGGATATTCCACCGCACTGCTTTCCTGTAGCATTGAGCGTAATATTCTTTCAGCCTGTCCGTTTTCATTTGGCGAAAGCGACTTAAAACAGAGAATAAAAAGCGTTCTCGGTTACAAAAAACCTACAATAAGAATTGTTATTCTGTCATTTGCAGTCTGTCTGTTAACTGCAATGTCGTTTATGACTAACCCGATTACATCGGCATTGGAAATTCATTCGGATAATAGGAAATCAGCAATTGAAAATATGAAGAAAGTGTCTTTTGATTTTGCCGAGGTTCCGACAACAGCTCCCGTTACCGAGCCGACAACAAAGCCGACAGAGCCGCAACAGGTTGATGAAAAGGAAGAAGAAATTTTAGTGAAAGAAACGGTTTCCGAAAGTGAACCGCCGGAAGAGTATACTGAAAATAACGATTCTCAGGATTATTATAATGATTATTCTGATGAAAGCTATCAGGATAACAGCAATAATAATTCTTATGTTCCGATTACTGATTTTTCTAAATATTCAATTCCCGATCTTCCCGATGAAGTTCTTTTTCCGTACGGCAAAAGTGAAACTACAGACGATATGGATGGAATAGGCGAAGAAATTGATTCCGGTTTAAATACAACAGATTATTCAATAAACAACGGGCAAACACGTTGGGATATAAATTAAAACAAGGAGATTGCTATGAAAGAAAAAAATAACTGGTTATTCAGATTTTTTAGTGCTTTTCTGTCATTGTCTATGTTGTTTTCGGTTTTTGCCTGTGCTCCATTTACAGTAAGCGCAGAAGAAACCGGAAATTTTACTTATAAGACTTATGATGACGGAACCTGTGCGATAACAGGATTCAGCGGAAAATATTCATCTGTAATAATTCCCCAAAAATTAGGCGGTTATGATGTTATAGGTATTCTTGAGAGTTCATTTAAAGATAATCTGAACATTACTCAACTGACAATGTCTGAAAATATTGAATTTATCAACGATAATGCCTTTAGCGGCTGCAAAAACTTATCAGCTATAAAATTATCCCGTAATATATATAAAATAGGCAAAGATGTATTTACTGATACTGCATATTTTAATAATTCCGGTAACTGGGAAAACGGTATGCTATATGTTAGCTCGGGATATAATTACTTTCTTATTGCCGTAAACAATCAACGTGATAATTACGTAATAAAAAATGGTACAACTGTTATAGCCGACTACACATTCAGCAATAATAAAAAAATAAGGACTTGTAAATTTCCTGATACACTTATGACAATAGGAAATTGCGCTTTCTATAATTGTTCGGTTTATAATGAAGAAATTACTTTTCCTGACTATCTGCTTTATATAGGTGACCGTGCTTTTTATAACACCGCAATAAAAAAGCTTGTATTTCCCGACAACGTTGCATATATTGGAACAGGATGCTTTGAAAATACAAAAGTCACCGAGGTTATCCTTCCTAAAAATTTAGAGGTTATTCCCGCTTCTGTTTTTTACGATTGCCGTAAGCTTGAAAAAATAGAAATTCCCAATAAAGTAAAATACATATCAACCTGTGCATTTGCTTTTTCAGGCCTAAAGGAAATAAATATTCCGGAAAGCGTAGAGTATATTGGACCCGGTGCGTTTAACGGTACAAATATTTCAAAAATAAAATTGCCTGATAAATATATTGAGATTTATACAGACGCTTTTTATCAGACGCCTTACTATTGGGATGAAAGTAACTGGGTGAACGATGGACTTTATTTAGGAAATTATCTTTTATATTCGAGATTTGATATTAATGTACTTAATATCAAGAATGGAACTAAATATGTTGCTGCGAAAATCTGTGAGGGAAACAATGGTCTGGTAAGTATTACAATTCCGGAAAGTGTAGAGTATATAGGTTCCTTTGCGTTTTTGGATTGCGGAAAGCTAAAATCCGTTTCAATTCCTGCAACTGTTAAGCATATAGGAACGTATGCGTTTGGCGTAATAGAATACGGCGACAAATACTATTTAAAAGATCCTTTCCGGATTGTTTGTATCAAGGACAGTGCCGCTTATAAATATGCTAAAAATCTGAATATAAAAATAGTTGAGGGCAGCAAAGCAAATTCCGTAAGTCTGAATCGCTCAACATTAACTCTCGGCGTAGGTGAAGTATACACGCTAATAAAGACAGTTACTCCCGGTATCGCCGGAGGTGCTTGTAAATGGTTAAGCAGCAATACATCAGTAGCAACTGTAAACAGCAATGGTACGGTTACTGCTAAAAAATCCGGTACGGCAACAATAACCGTAAAAACTGCAAACGGGCTTACAAAATCCTGCAATGTTACGGTAAAAGCCGCACCGTCAAACATAAAGGTAAGCACCAATAATCTGACATTAGGCGAAGGAGAGGAATTTATAATCTCCGAAAGCACAAATGCAGGCTCATATGCTTGGAAGTTTGGCTGGAGCAGTTCAGATACAAAGGTTGCAACAGTTACAAAAACAAGCGGAAACAAAGCTAAAATCGTTGCAAAAGGAGTTGGTACTGCCTACATTACCGTAAAGACCTACAACGGCAAGAGTGCAACCTGCAAGGTGAATGTAAAATCAGCTCCGACAAGTGTTGCGTTGAGCAATTCGAGCTTAATTCTCGGCAAGGGAGAAACATTTATAATTTCGCAGAATTCTAACAGCGGTTCTTATGCAAAAAATTTCACGTGGTCAAGCAGTAATTCAAATGTTGCCACAATTGAAAAGACAAGCGGCAATAAAGCAAAAATCACTGCAAAGGCAAACGGAACTGCAACAATTACATTTAAAACTTATAATGGAATAACTGCAACTTGTAAAGTATCCGTAAAGAATGCGCCTACAAGCGTAAAGACAAATCCTGCAAGCGTTACACTCGGAGTAGGTGAATGCTATACAGTATCGGAAAGCACCAACAGCGGCTCTTACGCTAATGCAGAAAACCTCAAGTGGAGCAGTACAAATACCTCTGTTGCAACGGTGACAAAGGGCAGCGGAAATAAGGCTCAGATAGTTGCCAAGGGCGTCGGTACGGCGTATGTGAAGATTACACTTTACAATGGTAAAACTGCACAATGCAAGGTAACAGTTAAGCCTGCACCGACAAGCGTTAAGCTAAGCACACCTGAGCTTACACTCAATAGCGGAGATGAATTTGTTATTTTTGAGTCAACAAACAGCGGCTCTTATGCAAATTCAGCTAACTTGAAATGGGAAAGCTCAGATTCAAATATTGCAACCGTAACTAAGCTTGATGCAAACAAAGCAAAAATTACTGCAAAGGGAACAGGCATTGCAGAAATAAGACTTAAAACCTATAACGGAAAAGTGTCATACTGCACTGTGTATGTAAACACGACAAAAGACGATATACCGAAAGATGAAGTTCAGGTTGAATCGTCACCGATGATTATAGAAGATGAAACTGAAATAATCAAAGAAACAATACCGACAGAAACAAAAGAATAAAAATAAGCCGCTGAAAATGATAAGATTCATTTTCAGCGGCAATTTTTAATTTTGTAGGAAACAGCGCAAGTCAGTAAGTTAGAATTGATAGTTGTAAAATCCTATTTTCGCTATCAATATTGCTTGTCGAGGCACACGACTATTTCTGAGTAACAGTATAAATCTTATATCCGTCAATATCAGAAATCTGATTATAGCTTACAGCTTTACCTTCTTCTGCGTATTTTAAAGTGAAGTAACGCTCTTTCCTGAAGGTAATATTTTTGTCTATGACATAAATTTTATTATAAGTCAGAACAGCCTCGTAAATATTCTCTGACATACTGCGTTTGCGAAGCTCATCTGTGTTATGAAAATATCCGAATCCGTCGACATTCTCAAGAAATCCCTGACGGAAACCCCAAAGCGGGTGAATGTAGTTTTCAGTATATTTCATATACTCATTAGCAGTATTAGGGTCGAGAACGTAATATCTGTCAGGGTGTCTGTCAATTTCTGCAAAAAGACTCTGCGGACTGTCACTTTCCTTAATCGGGTCAGCAGTGTACTGAAATACCATACTGTAGCAAAGGAAAAGACAAATAACGCAAATTCCCGAAATAAAGATATAGCTGTTTTTCATTCTCAGAACAGGAGGATTTTTATGCGGTCTTGCCTGTTCAAAATTAAACGAGTACATCAGGAAAACGTGCATCATCAGCCATATTCCGTAAATCAGGTAAGTTTCTCCCGAAAACAGATAACGCAATAATACGCTTGCAACAAGACCTGTTGCAACATAAAGGAATGGGAAAAATGCGAAGCGTCGCTTATGAAAAACAATGAAAATAACAGATAATGCTAAAAATACAAGATAAATTATTGCGTAACAGTCAAAAGAAGCAAGGTGATATGAAATATCGGTAAAAATATTGCCTGTTACAAAGAATAATGTCTTGCTGTTTTCTTTCTGCTGAATATCCGAAATAAGCTTCAGCGTTGCAGTGCTCAGCGAATTATTCTCGTCAATGTATCCGCTTTTCAGAAGCTCATATTCGTTTTCTGTTGTAATTCCAACGCTTTTGAGTTCAGCTTTGTGATCTGCAAAATTTGGATAGGGCAGAGCAGATATTGAGTCAGTAACCTGCTCATATTCATAGTAGCTTGCAGCTTCTTCTGTAGCGTGATTAACAGAATAGGAGTATTGATTAAGTCCTGACACAAGGAGTGTTACAAGCGCAAAAACAATTAAAAAAGGTCTGAAATACCAGAAAAATTTGCGAAATGCTATTTTATACTTCCTCTTGGAAATCATATCGCCTATAAAAAACGCAACGGCAAACGCAAGACCTATGAAGAAGTATTTATAATCAAAGAATGAGCCAAATGCAACTTCTGCCGCACCAATCCAGCAGGGAAGATTATATCGCTTGTTGTTAATCGAATTGAGCAAAAGCAGAAATCCTGCCGTAACAAGCAAAGCAGCTGTTTTACTGCTGTGGATATCGGCGTAATGATTTAAAGCAAAGAGAATATTAATCAGAAAAGTAATAATAGCTGATTTTCTTTTACTGTATTTGTCGGCAAAAACGAAGGTAATTGAAACAAATGCGCTGAAAGACAGCAAAATCTGTGCAAGCACAAAACAGTTAATTCCGTCAAAAACATACTGAATCGAACCGATTATAGTTGAAAGTATGTAATTTATCGAACTGCTGTAGTAAAAATGCTGATTGCAAATATACAGAGAATGGTAAAAGTCCTTGCTGCTGTCGTATGAGAATGTAGTTACCTCAATGCAGAATAGCATAATAATAACGTTGATTAAAACAGCAAAAAACAAATTACTTTTCAGTATATTCAGAATTTTTTCTTTCATAAATTACTTACTCCCATGTGTGAATTTGCTTTTAAATCAATAAAATTTATCTCAAACCTCTGCTTTTCTGTTCATCAATCATCAGCTGGAGATTAGCCTGCTCATAATTGTTGAAAGTCACGTTTTTAGAAAATTCCTCAGAAGTATACTTTGGTGTATACCATGATTTTGAACTAAAGTAGCTTGAAAGCGCAGAATCCTTGAAAATTCTGCCTCTTCTTGCATAAATTTCATTCAAAGCGAGATTAAGATTATTGTCGCTGAGCGCAGACACATCAGACTTGCTTAAATATGAAGAAGAGCTGTTTGCGAAAATATAGCTGTTGTCAGTACCGCCTGACTGGCTTTGCTGTGCTTTTGTCGCCTGAACAGGTGCTTCTGTCGGAGCAACTGTAGTTTCAGGCTCTATTAAACCAAGTGAAATATCAAGTGTTACAACAGTACCGCTTTTTGCAGTGGTATCTCCCGACGGTGACTGAGCAATTACATATCCCTCTGGCCAGTCCTCACTGTATTCATATTCGCCGATTTCAACAGTAAAGCCTTCTTGTTCAAGCAGTTTCTTTGCGTAGCTGTAGCCGTAACCGACAACAGGTGTAACAGTTTTATCGACAGCGACAGTAGTAGGAGCAACTGTGGTAGGCGGAACAGTAGTTGCTATTTCTGTTGTACTCTGAACAGTTGTTTCAATTTCCGTAGGAGCAGTTGTAGCGTTGTTGTCGTTGCTTTTGCTAAGACCGCCAATAATACAGTATGCAATAAATCCAAGAGCGGCAAGAGTTACTATAACACAAATAGTGATTATTACAGCGTTTTTCTTACCTTTTGGTGAATCGGGTTTGTCATCGTCGTTAAAATCATCAGTTTCAAAAATGTTGAGTTCTTTGTCGTTTTCAACATCGTATTCAGATGAAGTATCTTTCTCAGGATTTTTCTTTTCTACAGGCTCGGAATCCTCGAAAAAGTCACCGTAATCTTTTTCCTTTGCCTGCTCCTGAAAGCTTTTTGCCTTTTTCTGAACTTCATAGGTTTCAAAAACTCTGTTGTCAATTTCAAAATCATCGTGTACGGTGCTGTTTGAATCAGACTTGATTTCCTTTAATGATTCATCATCGTTACTAGCATTTTCAGTGCTTTGCTCATTGTGGATTTCCGACTCTTTAGATTTATTATCATCAGCTTCCGATTCAATATTTGAGCAGTCGTTTATTTCTGTAACTTCTTCAATTTCAACAAATTCGTTTTCATTCTCAGTCGGAGACTCTTCAAAAGAATTTGTGTTTTCAGCCTCGTTGTTTGCTATTTCTTCAACTTCATTCGGTGTTGCCTCCGTATTTTCAGAATTGTTATCCTGATTAGCAATAGCACCCATAACAGGAAGTACCTCTGCGGCAGATTTAGCAGCGTCATCAAATCCGCTGTAATCGTATTCTTCAAATACATTTTCGTTAAAATCTGTTGCTTCGGGAACAATCAAAGATTCATCCGGAATTGCATTAGCGGTTTCTTCCTTAATAGAAGTCAATGCATTTTTAATATTTCCTGCATTTTTCCATCTATTATCATTATTGGGCTGGCAGGCAATTACAATAACGCTTTTGAGCTTTTCACTGCCGTTTTTCGGAGCAGTAACAGCCTTGCCGTCAAAACGTATTTTTATTGCGTCATCACGGCTAACTTCATTGCTTTCAAACGGAATAGTACCTGAGTTGATCATTGAATACATAATCAAGCCGAGCGAATAAATGTCGGTTGTAAAGTCCGCATTTTCTTTTTTGAATATTTCCGGGGCAATAAATGACATATCCTCAATTTTGCTCTCAAAGTCAGAAAATCCGCCGAGCTTGTACTTGCCGTCAAAAGTAACATAAATATTGTCAGGATTGATATTACCGTGATAAATATTTCTTGACTCAAGCTTTTCAAGAATTGCACTCATCTGAATACCGAAATCTACAACTTCACTCTCAACGAAGTCTTTAGATTTCATAACTTCCGATAAACTCTTTAAATCCTCAGTAATTATGAAAAACTCAATCTTCTTTTTTGCAGGGTTGTTGTTTACAAAAATGTCAAGATAATTAAAGTAATTGCCCGTCTGAGAAACAGTTTTCAAAAAAGACGCTTCATCATTGATGAAATCCGTGTTCTCTATATTATAGTCATCGTTTTTAATAACTACATAACGAAGCAGAGCAGAAACAACTGTTCCGTCAAAATCTTTTTTGCTTACTTTATAAATCTCGTTGCCGTTATCATCAGGCAGACGAGAGATTATTTTCCAAGTTTTAAGACTGTCAGGTAATTTAATATGCGCAGACATTATAAACATCTCCTTCTATAATTTAACGTATTCTTTCTTACTAATAACATACTATCTAACTCATTATAACATAATATTATTGGTATTTCCATATTTTTAAAAATTTTGTTTAAATATTTAAGGAACCACTGAATAAATCACACTAAAAGCTGTTTGCACATCTTGCTTGCATATTTTCCGCCAGCTTGCCCAAAAAATCCTCGTAATGCGTCAGCATTACTGCGGTTTATTTGTGCAACCTAACGAAAAATCTGACGGCGCAATATGCACAAACGATTTAATCAGTGCTTCCTTAACATAACATTTTATGGAAAAATAAAAGTAAATAAGATAAACAAAAAGGGCGGATTTCTCCGCCCAAGCAAAACTTCTATTTTATATGTATTCTTTCTTTTCTTTTCAGTCCCGCAATTCCGCCGACTCCTCCTGCTACAAGCAGCGCAACAAGCCTGGTAAGTGTGAGTAACGAAACAGGGTCGTCACTTCTTGTAAGTCCTGTAGCAGTAATCAGTATAAAAATTGCAAATCCTGTTATCAATCCTACTACAAGACCGGCAGACTTTGTAATTCTGCTTGTAATAAAGCCTCCCGAAAAAGCACCGAGTGCAAGCAACGCAAGAGTAATATAGTTTGTAAGCTCTGTCGGCAATAATCCGCTTGTCATTACAATTGCAGACAAAATACAAACCAGTATTACAGTTACAAGCAGTCCGCAGACAGTTCCGAAAAGCACAGCCTTAATAAGTAATTTTTTGTCGGACAAAAAAACACCCCCGAAAATAATCTGTTAAATTATATTCGGGGAAGTGAGTATAAATTCAAAAATTATTCTTTTGTATCAGTTTTAGGCTCTGCGTCATCTGATTTTTTCTTGCCGAAAAAGCTTTTCTTTTCAGGCTTTTGGTCAGCAGGAGTTTCCTTAACGGTGTCAACAGTTGAGATACACCATTTTTTAAACTTCATTTTTACTCTGTCGGAGCCTGTTTCAATGATGATAGCGTCCTCGTCGTCTTTAATGGCAACAACTCTGCCCATAATACCGCCGATTGTAGTGATTTCATCGCCGATTTCAAGAGAATTTCTCATCTGAGCTTCTTCTTTTTTCCTTTTTGAATTAGGTCTGATTAAGAAGAAATAGAGGGCAGCAAAAATGGCAGCATAAATTGCAATCATTAAAATCATACTCATACTGTTGTTGCCTGCAGCTTGCTCTGCAAGGTTGGGTAAAAAGTTTGTCATATTCTTCATTCCTTTCATACAATATATTGATTATATCAGTTTTGAATTTCGGTTGCAAGTTTTTTCAAGAAATTTTCACATTAAATTTCTATTAAAT
>DXYG01000019.1 GCA_019415925.1 Clostridiales bacterium | reverse complement strand
GCTATTACCCGTAAAGGTGCAAATAAATTAGATTTGTTTAAATATATTTCAGAATATAATTCAAAATTGATAAAAAACGAAAAAGTACAATTAGGCAGAATTGATTATTCTGTTCCACTGACATTAGAATATAAAGACGTTATAGAAACAGTATCTAATTTAGTTGAATATACCGTATACAGAAATGAATATAAGGCTAAATTAAAAAAATAATTAGGAAGTGTTTATATGTCAAAATTTGATTGGTCTGCTATTACAAGAGATGACGTAATTAAGGCAATAGATAATTTTTACAGATATGAGGTGGATTGTCCAAAATCAAGGTCAACCTTTTTAATTTACAACGTTAAAAAATTGCCTGCCAAACATATACGTGGTATGGCATACAAGGTTCATTTTGGAAAGGAAATATCCAAAGAGGATTATTCAGGCGGAATTGAAACTAAACTTTTTTTCGAACGTTTGGGATTTGAAGTAAGTTACACAGGAAATACCAAACAGCATAGCAACGAAACTACGACCGAAACTCAGAATTATAAATTTGGAACTAAAAATGATAAAGATTTGAAATTGGTTATTTCACAAAAAAATATATCTGAATCAGAAAAAGGCATAAAAATAGGATTGTATATTCAAACATACAATCTTCAAGGGCAATCAAGCCTGTTTAATAACACTATGGACAACATACGCAATTCTGATATAGATATTCTTGTTTTTCCTGAGTTTAGCTATGTTCCTTTTGTAAATGAATTTATCCAATCTGATTGGGCAGACATTGATGACGCTGATTTTCTCTGTAAAAAAGCAATAGAATTAAGCCAAAACATTGAATGTGCGGTAATCGTATGCAATCAAGACAGTTTTGGCACGATAATCAGCATTTACGCAAATGCTTTCGCTTCTGAAGAAGAAACAAAAACTAAATACTATATAAAACATACACAAACAGACTATTCTGCCTTTGATTTTAAAGATTACAAAGAACTTTCCAAAGAATTATTTGAACCTATAATTTACAAAGGAAAAAGAATAGGAACGACAATCTGCTATGACTGTAATCACGCTCTTTTCAGCAGAATGTACGGCATAAACGGAGTTGATATCATCATTAACTCTACGGGTGGAAATGTTGTATATGACAAATGGTATAAATATAATAAAGCGAGAGCCATTGAGAATAACTGCTTTACATTTGTTACTATGGGCGGTGATGATTTAGAAGAAAAATCAAACAGCTTTGTATATGGATTTGCTCCATCTGGCAAAGAACTGATTCCGACATTACTCAATGGTCAAAAGGCTGAAAAACTAAATATTCCCGGTACTATATACATATACGATACTTCCTCGTATGACGGTACATCAGAGGAGGACAGAAGCATAAATCAGGCTGAAAGTGTTAACAAAAACATAGATATTTTAATAAGTGAAAACGATATTGACGGATTTATAAAAAGCGGGTATGCTATTTCCGATAATATCCGAATTGTAAAAAATAAAGGCAATACCATTGTTTTATGCCTTATAAATGAAGATGAAATAATGAAACCTGAAAAAGTACTGAAGCTTTTATATTCTGAGAAACTGAAAGAGATTGAAAATAAGAGATACATAATAATAAACCATTGGGACAAGCTGGACTCTGAATTTTATAAAACTAAGCTTTCGGTAGTTTTAAAAGTCAGAGCTATGGAAAACTACTGTGCTGTAATTCTGGATTCAGATAAATGCACAAAATGCTTTCAATGCGGTCAGAACCGAACCGCACAGGTTATCCAGCCGGAGAAAGGTAAATTTGGGATTGACCTTAAACGCACAGGCGGACCTGAAACAATATGGCGCAATAAACAGGGTATGAGAAAAGAGTGGAGAACTAATTTTGAATGGCTGATTGATTCAATTTAGAGAAACAAATGTTTGATTGAAAACTATATAAGATTTTTGAACTAACTTTTCACTAGACGAGTGAGATTTATCAGATATACTGTTGCCTCTCACAAACAACTAACATAATATGTCAAATAATATAGGAATGTTCCGAAAACTTTTTGTTTGATTTAAGTATAAGAGCCTTGACACACAATTATGTCAAGACTCTTTCTTTTTTGTTTCTCGTCTGGAATACTATTCTTCAAAGTATATCAATGAAAAAATAAGAAATGCTATACAAAAAAGTTTGGAATATACACGGAGGCAAAATTGATTAAGAAGGATTATTTTAAGGGTTGGTATTTTAAATGTTGTATAGAAGATAAAACAATAGCATTAATTCCTGCATACCACTGAAACAATAACAGAGAAACGGCTTCTCTGCAAATAATCACCGACAATGAAGTATTCAATGTACCCTTTGATTCATTGAAATTCAGCAATAAGCCGTTAATTATAAAAATCGGAAATTGTTGCTTCTCTGAAAAAGGAATAAAGCTGAACATTCAGAATAATAATTTGAATATAATCACACCAAATAATTATTCGGCTTGAAGCATATATGATTGTTCGATTATCGCCATAACGTCATCCAATTCATCAAGATGTTCAAAAAACAGCTCTGCATCGCCATTTCCCCACCTACCAAGATTTGTAACGTCATGGCACAGATTTTTAGGATCATACACTTCTGAAAACTTCATATTCACAGAAATTCTCAAACGTTGTTTCTGAATTACTACATCAACGAAATTTGTATCAAGCTTATAAGCGATATAAAGCTTTTTAAACTCTCGTTTGATATCTGATGACAGATTCATTATACGGTGATTAAACTTATCAAAGGGGCATTTCGTCGGGCACGGTATCCATCTTTTCTGCTGTTCCTGAATCTTCCCACTCCACACCCGCGCCCAAAAACATGTTTCGCTTTACTCAAATTTAGTTCCTTCATCTCCTTGAATAAATAGAAGAACTATAATTGCAGGTTTTTGCAATTATTCAAATTATAGCAGCATAGGGTAAGGCAAGAGAAAGATACCTATATTGGACTTTTCCCAGAATATGCTGAAAAAGGTCGTAAAATAAGGACTTTCAGAGTTTAGTGCGTTGTTTGCATCGGCTCCGGAAGCCCTTTTTTCTGTCTATTCAATTGTGCGAACAAACTGATTTCATAGCCTGTTGCTTACCCTGACCGCAGGGAGAATAATTAATATGTGTGGGTCAAATAAATAGTTACAGCTTAAGAAACGATTCTAATCAGGGCACAGCCTATTTTTTCAGCATCTGCTTCTGTACTATTCTTTCCCAGCGAAATCCTAATCGTACCCTTGGCGTAGTCTTCATCAAGTCGAATAGCCCTCAAGACATGCGAGATTTCTGTATTCACACTATCACAAGCAGAACCAGTGGAGATGCTGATACCCATAAGATCCATGCGGTGAAGAATAGCTTCTCCATCCTTGCCCGGAAATGATAAGCTTAGCAAACCGGGCAACTTGCTATCCCCACCATTGCGTTTATAGACAACTCCTGCTTCATTGAGCTGAGTCACAAGATGTCTTTCCAAATTTAGAATATGCTGCTGATTCTGCTCCAGCAAATCGCAGTTTGTTTTCAGTGCCGTTGCCATTCCTACTATTGCCGCTACATTCTCTGTTCCTGCACGATGCGCACTTTCCTGTGCACCACCGTCTTCATAAGGCAGTAATTCAACACCATTACGGATATAAAGGAATCCAATACCTTTAGGTCCATTAAATTTATGAGCAGAAGCTGAAAGAAAATCTACCCCTAATTCATGAACGTTGATTTTGATATGCCCAACAGCTTGAACTGCATCTGTATGAAACAGTGCGCCATGAGTATGGGCTATTTCACACAACTCACAGATAGGCTGAATGCTGCCAATCTCGTTATTTGCATACATCACAGAAACCAGACGAGTTTTGTCTGTTATGTATTTCCATAGTATCTTAGATGTAATATATCCTTCTTCAGTAGGACACATATATGCTACAGGATATCCAAGGTGCTCAATCGCCGCACAGGAACGAAGAACTGCATAATGTTCAAAGGTCGATGTAATCATCTCCCGCTTTTCGGAATCAGAAAACGCCGAACTTTTGATGACCCAGTTATCGCTTTCAGTACCTCCGGAAGTAAAAAAAATCTCCTCAGGTAAGGCACCGATACATTCTGCAATTGTACATCTTGCTTCTGCAAGAGCTTTTTTAGGTTTCCTGGCAAACGCATAAGGCTGCGAGGCATTTCCATATTCTTCAATAAGCCATGGTGTCATAGCTTCAAACGCAGTTTTATCAAGTCGTGTCGTTGCAGCATTATCGGCATAGATATGTTGCTTCATCAGAAATCACCTTACCTAAAGAGTGTACAGCCTTCGTTTTTGAATTCTTCAATTTTAGCAAGAAGTTCTTCTTCCGTTACCTCAAGATGTTCAGCCAAGCATGGCAAACAATAAAAAATGGTTGTTTTCTTATCGATTATCTTTTTGGTAATCCCTATTTCATCCTTTGTGAGCGGTGATTTGCCGCAAACATAACATTTCTTTGTTTCCATTTTATTCTGTATCTATGCCGTAAATCTTAAATGACGGCAGATCCTTTCCGGAATACTCCACATCAAGCAAACCAAGTTGATACTTGATTGTATCCCTCATTCTTCGTGCTCTATCAAAACAATACCTTTTAAATTCTCTCGGAGTAATATCATCCATATGCCGAACATTCGGGAAGAGCAGCTTTAAGTATGCTGTAGCTATACGCTTTACAGCTTCTGTATCACGTGTGTCGGCTCCTTCCGGGACGATGATGTATTCATCCACAATGCTTCTGTATGTCATATCGCTACGAAGTTCATGCATGATGGAACAGAAGTATTCCGAATTCAAGGCCCAACCATTCACCTTCAAATCGTCCTTCATTCGCGGAATATTCCACCCTTTGATGAATCCGTGAAATCTCTCAATTAATGCTGATTCATGAAAAACAACTGGTAGTTCTGTGAACATATTTTCATAGCCATCCGCATCCATTATTTCCTTACGGATATTTCCGCAAAGGATCACACCTGCATCTGCTATTCCTTTATAGTCACCCACAGTAAAGTTTCCTTGCTCCAAATAACCTTTCAAAGCAGCTCGCATTTCATCTGTGTCGGTAAAGGAAATAGTCTGCACCTCATCCAGAGTGACAAAATCACTTCCTGCTATCAAACCTTCCCTGCGCTTTGTCTGATCATAAAACATTTTGGCTCGGCTCATAACACCGCCACTGGAAAGCCATCCATATCGGCTGACATTTCCAAAAAGATAAGATTTGCCGGTACCTTTAGGTGCAAGCTCAATCAAATTCAAGCGCTTCTCCACAAACGGCAGCAATCTTGTAAGCATGGTAAGTTTTTCTTCTTCATTTTCATAACCGGCGGCGTTATAGTCAACGGCGCCAAGGATAACATCTATCCACTCACCTGTAGTAAACTCCTTACGGGCCTCTTTGTAGTCTTCAAGGTTAATCTCATATGGGCAGAAATTCTTGAAAGATATAAGTTTAATTTTCCCGTCCTTTGAATTCTTTCCCTTGGATGATTTCCTTTCATACTCGAAAGTAAAATCAAAATCATCCGGAGAACGATATCCAAGCTCCACCATTCCCCAGATATCTCTGCCCTTAACGAGATCATCCTTACATGAATCCCATACATCGCTTTCAATTATAGTTTCTTTGAATCCCAAGCCAAAGTCAGGTAAGGAAAAAGAAACCTCCCCGGATTTAATATCAATATTGACAGATATCTTTGCTAGAAACTTTACAGTCTTGCCTTCAATAACAACAGCATTCTTTATGGCATTCCAATCGTCTTTTCTAGGAATGAATTTCTTGACAAATCTGACAAGATCGTCTTTATCAAATTCACCCTCGTCGTCTTCAAACTTTTTCAGCAGCCAGTCGCGCATAAAAGCAGGGAGACTCAGTGTAGAGAAGAAATTGGTTTTTTTCAAATCCTTGAAGACAACCATCTCGTCAAAATTATCTCTCAGCTTTTCTGAAAGTTCCATATTTCTCCCTCCTTAGAATTCATCACCGAAATCAAAATCATCTTTGATTGTGGCGGTTTTTCCTTTAACTTTGAAGGAAACGCTACCAATCAAATCCGACCCATCAAACACATCTGCCGTATATGGTTTCATCTTTGCGCGTTTAATATCTGTAAGTGCGAAAGTAAAATGTGTCGCATCTTCCGATTTTGCTTGATAGGGTTTATCCTCAATCACAAGGCTGATATTATCTGGTGATTCAACATCAGAAATATACAAATTCAATGTGACACCATCATGCCGGTCTGCAGTAATATCATCAGAATGCATAACTGTAATCTTTACGCCCACCTGCTTTTTGAGTGTCAAAGTAATAACCGGAACAACAATTTCCTCAAGGCTGGCGCCTCCATGAACTTCTACATTAGCAGGACGACTGCCACGGAATCTACCATAATCTGAAAGTATTATATAACCATTTTCCTCCACTTTATAAGGAACATCACATCCGTCAAAAGACTTGCAACACCGTCCGGAGTGTTCTCCCTTGGTGTCCGTTTCGTACGGCACTTCTTGCTTTTTTATTACAGCCAATCTGGAAGCACCATGGTCGCTTGCGATAATAAACGATTTACAGTTGTGCATACCTAGTTCCATAGCCGCAGTATTTAAAGCTTTTTCAATCACTTCGAGCTCTGCTGGGATGTGAATCGGATCCTCATCGTCCGTAAAAAAATAACCGCCCTTGTCTTTATGCTTGATGTTATCAAGTTGCTCTTCTTTGTATTTTTTCCCGCCCATCCACTGCTCATAGAACTGCTTGTTTATTGATGTAATCGTCGGTAAATCAGAGCGCACTATATCCGTATGAATCGACAGCCCTTTTTTCTTTGCCAGGGCAGTAATGTAAGACAAGTACTCCACACCTAATGAGTCAATCCAGTACAAGAAAGCATTATTCTTGCTTGAAACAGCCTTAATTGCGTTATCTCTTGTTGGAAGCTGCGCATACGAAATACCATCTGCATACTTTTCAACGAGCTTGATGAATTCATCAGAAATGTGGTTTGAAACTTTCTGCTTCTTATACAAATCAAAGTATTCCGTCAGCTCATCCGAAAGAACAGGACAATCGAATATATATTTTTTCAGATACTCGTCAAGAGCAGGATAGACATATGCTATGGCTTCACTAATTCCATTACTAACTACCCATTTAACTATGGTCTTTTTTTCTAACAACGTGTTATCGGTGAGACGATAGATACTCTCATCAGGGTCGATTTCATTTGTCTTTACAAAGACAGCAATATCCTCTTCAGGAAAATTTCTAAGAAGTTTCTTCCTCTCATCATACAATAGCCTGAAATGACGGTCTTGATGGGAAAACTCCGTAATCTTTACCATGAGGTTAGTTTTAAAGTCCTCAAAATTCAAAGTTTCATCAATCACAAGTTTTAGATAGTAATTTTGTATCTGCTTTGCATTTAGTTTAAGATATAGAAAAACAAGCCAGTTCCGATACTCAAGACCTGATACAGCCAAACACAAATCATCCATAAGCCTTTCGTCAATACCATATTTATCAAATACAGCTCGTATGTCTTTGCTGCATTTATTTAGGTCTTTAAGCAACCGCTTCCACTGTTCTTCGGTTCCTAGCCCACTATCAAGCTCAAAGTCCCCCACAATATACTTCACAACAGAATACGCTCCAGATAAAGTAAATAGCGGGAACAAGGCATTGTCGAGAACCAGCGAAGTGCTCGTATAGACATTTCCAATAGCGCCATCTTCGAATGCACGCAGTAGATACTTTATTCCTGTTTGAACCACAAGCCCTCCATCCTCCGGCATGTTTGTAACAGATACATTCGTGAGCAGATTGTTGGAAATATACGCTCTCTGCTGTTCAACCATCTTGTTGTCATCTCTGATGATTTTTGCAGCTTGCGAAGAAACACCCCTCAGAAGGAGAATAGCTCTTGCATTCCCTAGAGTGGTATTTTTTAAGCGACGAAGCTCTTTATCCGCAACGGCAGAGCCTCTGAGAGCGAGGTATTCGCCAAGTCCGATTACGACAAACTTATTATCTCTGTAGTCCACATCGGATGTGCGGAAATAATCCACCAGTTCATCTACACTGGGAAATTTATCATCCTTAAGGCAAAATTCACTCATTCTTACGACAGAAATATCCCCCTGCTTCAATTCTTCTAAAACGGAGCAGTAGTCCTCATCACCAATGACATAGAAAAACGGCAGCCCTTTTGCAGTAGATATATAGTTTTGTACTTCTCTGCAAAGCATTTCTTACCCCTCCCTATTAATGATAATCTTTACGCCAAGACCCATGTCCTTTCTGACAATATCAGTAAGCCACTTCTTCAGTTCGGCATCATTCATACCTTCGATGATATCAACAACCTTATCACTTCCACCGGCGTTATATTCTGCGGCCGCCATACTGGAAACCTTGCTCATGATAGTGGGGTTATCATTCCACTCATAGGCGCTGATTCCGGTGCTCTCCAGAGTATCCCTCGCAGCATCAATATCAGAAATCAAGCTGGTGTAATCTCCGATAATACGCTTTGCAAAGCACTTATCGCGATAATCAGCGGAAGCTATCTCGTCAAAGAAGTCCGCTTCCTTAATGAATGCTAAGGCTTCCTTAATGTCCGATTCACTTTGCGTGCTGCTGTTCAATGTTGCAAAGGCCTTCTTAGCCTCGGCATACAGAGAGGCATTCACGCAGCACAAAATCGGAGTACGATATTTTTCAGACCAAACACGAGGGTTTTTGCTTCCTCCGCTCTTATCGCTCCACAGCTTATAAAGTTGCGATTTCACCTGATTCTTTCTGTAATCCTCAGCAGCCTTTTTAACAATGGCATTACTTGCTGTAGAGGATATGGTAAACATTTCCGATGTGATAGAATTTTTGATTTCCTCGCACTCCGTATCAGTAAAGCCCTCCAAATAAGGTGCGTAAATATCAATAAAGACGGCCAAAGTATTACCGAGAACATCCCGAATTTCTGCATTATGATTTGTCATCTCATCAAGAAATGACTTCATATTATCGGGAAGCATATCTTCATAGTTGGCAATACGGAGTAAATTATAGAAAAACTTATCCAGTGCTGGCTTTTTCGCCTTGATAGATTCGCAGGAGAAACCGATAAACTTCAATGTCTCACGCCACGTCTTAAATGCCGCTTCCTTAGAACGGACAGTAACATTCAGAAAAACATTCGTTGACTTCACAACCTCGTACTCAGTTATGAGTTTTCTGATTTCATCTTCTCCAGTTGATCCAATCCAAAGGGCAGAATACTGAACATTGAACAACTTCTTTATATCCGACAGAACAGAATCCTCCGCGTTGATTTCCTTGGCAACATTCAAAAGCTTACCGTTCTCAAACCGTTCAAGGAATATATGCATACCTTTTTTACAGTTATCAAGAGTTAGAAGCGCCTTCAAATTCTGTGCAGATGACGGACGCTGAATCGCAATCTTTCCGATTTCATTAGCTACATCATGTGCTTTATCGCCTTTGCTCTGAACAAGTTTGATATAGAGCTTGACGAGGTCAAATACACCGGCAGTGTCCATATCTTCCAAACACCAAACGGGATAGGATAGGTCTCTCATTTTTGCAAGGACGAGTGTTCCGGCCTGCTGAGGCGAAGAACAAGTGTTGGCGGTAATGTTCCATGCGTTTTCCGTAAGCTCATAGAATGCTTTTTCCTCTGGAGTCAGATTGACAATATAGGTTGCTTTTGGGTTCTTTCCAATATAGTTACCAATCATTTCAGAAAGCTTATCCGGTGTCATTGAATCACGGTGGCCTTCGGCATCCATAGAGCGATAAGGTTCCGAACTGTATTCCTTCAGTAAGAAGCCGGTAATAAATGCGGACAGGTTACACACAGAAAAACCATATGTAGTTTCCAAATAATCGTAGATTTCACCAATAGATATTTTACCGCTACTCTTAAAAGCATCGTCTATCATTTTATCAACAGATTTTTTGATAATAACAATATGCTCTCCAGCAAGCTCCTCGTCCTTCCAGTATTCCTTTTTAGACCAAAATTTGCCCAGAACAGACTTCTCACATCCAGAAATCAATCCCTTGATTTCCATCACACCCATACCGTATTTTGCAACAGGTTTCGGAGTAGTCAGTTTCAACTGCGTTTCCGAGAGTCCCTTTGTGAAGTCCTGTACATGCTTGAAACGTTTCAAAACAATGGTCTGCATAATAGTGTGAACAGCACCGGCTCCTGCAGCCTTTTCACCGTCCTGATTTGCATAGGTGAAAACGATGAATTGTCCGTCGTGAATTCGATCCTTCCAATCACGCTCCAGTACATCCTTTGCCTTCTTCGCATTTTCTTTTGACTGCTGACCGTTGTTGCCACTGTAATACATCGACATAGCGGAATAATCCACATACTGCTCAAATGCCTCTAAGCCAAGAGGTGTAGACAACGCATCAATGACAGCAATATTCTTATAAACAGGATCCGCAATAGTTTTCTTTATCAGAGTGCGGAAACTCTGGGCTTCTTCGTCGGTCTTTGCAAGCGCAAGTACAGCATAGAAATGCCAGTCCACATCCTTGCTTTTTAAAACATCCATGACCTTTTTGAAATCAGACATGGTAACAACCGGCAACTTGCCACTATCCAACTCCAGCGCGTAACGAATTTTCAGTGCAGGAGGAAGGCTGAGCGCAGTTGCAACCGCAGCACCTTCTGAGACCAGTTTGGCGGTTGTGCCTTGCTTTTCACGAATCTCCTTTTTAAATGCCTCAATTTTCGCACCATCGCCAGCAAGAACGGCAGCAGAATACACTTTTTTGCCGTTAGCAATCGGATTCTCGATCAGAATTCCTTTATTAACAAGAGCTTTCGCAATACTCTTGCAGGAATTTTCCAGTTCGTCTGTATCACCCTCAAAAGCATAACTGAGGTTTTGATCCGTCGGCTTTAGAATCGGCAGAGCACCGCCCAGCCGCTGATCAATAGACTGCATAATAAGAACGGTCTTTAGCACAATCTTTTCCTTGTCGTTCAACTGTGTCTGCTGCGGAAATGTATCCAGAATCAACCTAATATCAGAGGACAGATAGTCCTTACCCTTTTCATAGAAGAAATCCCACAGCATATCCACTGTAAGGAACGGTCTGTCGGAAAGAGGACTAGTGTTCTGGATAAACCACTGGAATGCTTTAACATCCATATCCTTCGGCGTCTTTATGAAGTCAAACATACTGCGCTGATTGGACTGGAACGCAGAGGCGATATTTTTCAGGACGAGCGCTGCAATTGGGTGAATAGGCAGAATATCCCGCATAACATTTTTGTTATTGATATTTGCCGCTTTGATAACCGCATTGCGTGCATTCGTTACATCAGAATTCAAGTCCCCGGTCATCTGTATCCAGTTTGCTTTTGCTGCAGGCTTTACATTAAAAGCATGACCGATAAGTTCAAAGGCAATATTGTCCGGAAGGGTGATTTCCACCTTATCAAAACGCTGCTGTACAACAGACCACGGATTGGTCTTGTCGCTGCTGTCATATTCCTTTGCGAGAGAAGATAGCGGGTGGGTCACGATAACGAAGTAGAAAGGCTTTTCCTGACAAATGGAGACAATCTTTTGAAACTCACCCAAAGAAGTGCTGTTCTGACGAAAATAGTCACTGAACTCATCCCAGATAAGAACGAGCTTGATATTATTTTTGTCAATGATATCAACAATCCAGTTGCGAAGGGAATCTGCAGAAAGGTTGAGGGCTGTTATTCCTTCCTCTGCAGCAAGGCTAAAGATATCGTCCATCAAAGAGGAAACGTCACTACTCTTTTTCAGAGTGTTGATAATCTCATCTGCGGAGGACTGCGAGAAGGTGGACATCCACTTTGGTTTCTGAAGCAGAGCGTCCATAAACTGATTATGAATCGGATCCTCCAGCCATGCGATAACACTTTCCTTTAGGGAATTTTCCCCCTTGTAGGAGACCTCATTCGCCTCCAAGCCCTTCTTTATGCTTTCCTGCACTGCAAAGAACAGTTGTTGCGGAGTAGAAATACTGCCTGAAGCGTAACGATATGCAGTCACAATGCCCTGCGCCTTATGACCGATGAGCTTTTCTAACAAAACAGGATTCTTTTTCAAGGGTTCAAACTTATTCCAGTAGTTTCTAACTTCGTTTTCCGGAACCTCCAGCAGCTTTTTGAGCGTGTAAGCACACTGAGATTTACCGGTACCGTAGGCGCCATGAATCCAGATAGAGCGGTTTGTATTGCCGCTCAGCATCTTTTCTGTCCGATTGAGTAGGTCTATGAAAGTCTGATGAGGGTAGGTTGTGTCCCACGCTGCTCCACTGTTGATAGCGGATTCGTCAATGCATGGAAAATACTTTTCGTTGACATCAAAGTATTCGCAGTATTTTAAATTCTGTACCGGCATCTTATAATCCCTCCTTAAACAGACTCAAAACATCATAACTGGTCTTGTCCCTTAGCGTGATGGTTTGCAGATCATTTGTAAATGTAGCATTGATAAATTCTGGATATGCAGAAGAAAGACCGAGCAAAATGGATTTCATCTCTTCTTCATCATAAAGCCCGAAAATACGCACCGGACTGACGCCGTCCCGCTCCACATATTCATCGTAGAGATAGGAAACACGAAACTCTTTATCCAAGTTGCACTTCTCGGCAAATTTATATAACGCATACAGTACAACGCGAGTATCGCTGATGGAGCACTTGGTGCGCACCATGTAGTTATCATCGGTAACATAGCCGAAGTTCAAAACTGTTCCGAAAGGAGTACCAACTATACGTTTGAAAGACTTTACAACAGAATATGCCGCTTTGACTTTAATATCTTCAGCCAGTAATCTCTCTTTTAGCAGTGCAGCCTCATAAAAGTATCCGATATCCATTTGATTGATATACCACTCAAATTGAGCATTTTCATAAGCGAGGTTTACCAGCATCAAAGCCAACGCCGTATCGCTCTCCCATCCCAAGTCGCAGATAAGTGCAGAAAAATCCGTACATTTGTTGTTTTCGATAAGTTGGGCATCACGAAGGAAGCGCTTAAAATGAGTGAACATATTAGGTCCCAGAGTATGCTCAGTAAAAAAATCATCTTGTAAATCAAAGTATGACACAAGCCAGTCACGTTTAGGTGCATGGTCATCGAAACAGTTTATAGTCTTCATCTTTTTTTCTCCTTGCGGTATCTTCAACGAATTGTAAACATGGCATCCTGCAGGAATATCGTGACATTCATGGCATTGTATACAATCTGAAATTGTTACTTTACCATTTTCAAAATGTATATGCCCACCTTTGCAATTTGTTTCACAAACTCTGCATCCTACGCAATAGGCCGCCTTTTTAAGTGACTGCCTAATAATCTTCCCTGCTGTCGGATGTGCCTTAACATCTTTCTCTGATATCTGAAATACAGCACCATTTGCTGTTTCCTCTATCTTTAGCGGAATTGTTGATATATCCGCCGTCTTAATCCATTCTTTCCAATCAGAATTCGGATGTATCAACTCAATATCTATCTTTCCAGCACTAGTCTTTTCCTTGTATTTCAAAACATTTCCTGCTATTCCTCTGCCACTTCTACGGTTATCCCAACCACCAGAAGTAACATAAGAGTGAAGTTCTGATTCGCTATAGCTGTCCCAGTTGTTTTTTCGTTTAATAATATCAATAAATGCATCTATTTTATCCGTGTAGTTATATCTGCGAATGTAATCACTACATCCACCCGACATTGGGCACAACAAGCAACCAGCACGAGAATTTCCTTTTGTATAGGCTTTATTTATAAACAGCTTTCTGGCATATATATAAAGCCATATTTCAGCTGAAGTCCACTCTAATAAAGGATTAAAACTGTGCTGACCTTTTTGCTTTTTTCCATAATTTTCATATTCATACTTGCTCCGAGCAAGACTTTCGTGTCTCCTTACACCAACATAATCAAGCCCTGTATAATTTTTCTTTCCTGTTATTTCTCGCATTTTTAATGTCTGTGGCGTACTTTTATGTACACTACAACACCATCTTAGTGTACGTGATGGCGGACCGAACAGTTCCCATGAATCTTTCGGTTCAAAGTGAGAGCGAGCAATATAAAAGGGAATACCGTCCTTATCACACTGCTTTTTAGCCTCTTCCACGGCTTCATAAGTATCTGGAAACTCCATGCCGGTGTCTCCGAAAATAACTACGAAACTGTCCTTTGGCAGTGCCTTTTTCACAAGATCCAACAGCACTGCGCTGTCCTTGCCTCCGGAAAAGGCTACATGGAAAATGTCAAGCTTATCTTTAAATTTCTCATATTCCTTGACAATTTTTTTAACTGTAGAATCCTCTATGACTGTCAGTAAATCCTCGTTGAGAGTGCACATTGCCTCTATATCCATAGGAATCAACTTCGTTCCTTGTTTCCAATATGGATTTGTTTCGTTTGCGTCATCCGCAATAATCAGCTCCGGCGCAGTATAAAGATCACCGCCCTTTGTCTTGGCAATCTGTACACCTCTGTACCAATAGATATTCGATTCTGCCCACATGTAGGGCACTTCGTTCTGTTTGTCGTAATCCCAGTGTTTATGAAAACCAAGGATATCCATCTCCGCAGCATAAACCGGGCGAGGCTCCTTGGAAAAATTCGTAGGAGTGGAATTCAGTATGATTCCACCGGTCTTCGAATCAAATGTGTAGGAATACATACTATCACCTCTCTTTTCGTAGTTCCGAAGCCCGCTGTGCAATTTCTCCCAGCTTGGCATATTTGCTTTTTGCCATATATCCGGTATTAAATAGATACTGTCCAATAACCTCCGGCACCAGTTCCACATCGGTTCTCGCAATGGCAATGGCAAGCATTTCGTTGTATTTTTTATTGAAATCCTTTTCCGCTATGATTCCTGCGTTCTTATCGTTAAAATGAATCACATGAAGGCTGTATTTTTTGCTGTACTTATAGCAGTAGCTTTCCAGCAGATAATGATTCCAGTTCTGTCCGCAAATCGGGAACATGGCAAAGGTTGTAACATCCCGAATAGCTCTGAAATTGTCAGCAATAAATCCAGACAACACGGTGTCGATTTCATCCACGGGAAAATTTACAAGCCGGTTTGCGACAAAGCGGTTTCTGTCTACCCGCACCATGTCATCATAAAGGGCCTGAAAAGCATATTGCCGGTTTGTACTGCCTGTAAGTTCAACAACCTTATCAGCAACCTCATCAAAGGTGCATTCATCTCTGTCTTTGATATACTTCTTTAGAAGCGTAACCGCATCAAGCTCAGATTTTTCTTTGGTGAGAATCTTACCGTTCAAATGATATTTGCCAGAAAGCACTTTTTTATATATAGCATTATAAATGGTAAGCTGTGACAACTCATAGTTTTCTTCCTCAATGCTGCCAAGAGGGACATCGCTTAAAGATGCAAATCCGTTCTCTTCACAAGCATTATCCACAAAGTCAAGAATGTCCGCCTCTTCATCCTCAGAAATGCAGAATCGGTCAATGAAGAGGTATTTTCCTTCGGAAACAAGTACAAAAAGGTCATTACCTGAAATAACGCGCCAAATATTATTCAGCGGAATATACGGCAGACGATCATGAAGACTGTATACACTTACAGACTGGTTGTTTCCCCAAACACGTTTTATTTCATCAGTGACAGCTTCCTTCTCGGGCAGCCTGCTTCCTTTGATCATAAACTTTTTAGCGAAAGAACATCCGGCGATGTTTTTCTGCAAATACTCCTTCAGCATTTCAGGAGAAGTAATCACATAGGAATTCATCCATTCTTGTTTGTTTACAAATAGGCTGTCATAATAAATAACGGCTGCGCCGGAAGAAAAAACATCATCGACAATACACTGGAGCTCCTGCGGCATGTCATCGTTCTTACAATAGACCTTGTCATCAATTACAGTTCCAGAGGATAGAATAGCAGCTTTGAGCAGTTCATCATCTTCTGGCAGAGAGATTTCCATTGCCTCCGCAAACTGACGGAAGCGCATGAGTTCTCTGATCGAATCGTATTTAAAGCCATATTCGTAGTGCTTCTTCAACACAGTAACGATTCGTCCGAAGATTTCTGCTGTAGCAGATGTTTGCTTGTTGCCGCTGTTGCCAAGGGACGCGATTGCTTTTTTCGGAATTTCCGCACCAATGAATTCCAGCAGCTTGTTAATAGCGGCGCTGAAACGGTTATGCTGCTGTTCGTTATATCTAATAAAATCTGAATCACTGTACAATTCTGTTGCCGTTACAATAGTTGTTTCTTTATTTTCACTAAATAATGAACACGACTCATATCCTTTATTGGTGGCATAGCGCTCAGCGCTTCTGATGGAAGAAACATAAGAGGAACAGGTTCTGTCTGCAAGCTTCACCGTATTCTGCAGATAAGCATAGAATTCAGCTTCACAGGCAGTACTACTAAACGACGATGTACTATTTGAAGCAGTCGTTCCAATTCTTCTTTCATATACAATTGTGAGACTATCGTGAGCCACACCGCATATGAAAAGAAGTTTTTTTATCCGTTTGATAAAATCCGTCGCACTGAAATTGGTTTCTATGCAAAGCTCTTCATCAATCTCTCTTGGCGATGTCATATGACCTAAGTCGCTTGCTTTACCGAATTCCAATCTCGTGCTACCTGGAAAAGAACTAAGAGAGCTGAACACATCCGGATAGTCCTTGTATAGGACAGCTACTATACTGACATAAACGTCCTTCCATGTAGAAGGTATAGAGAGCTCTTTGCCAAAGAAAGTGATGCTTCTCGGCTTGGTAAATGCCATGGATTCTATCCTTTCAAAATCAACGACGTTCAAGACTTCTTTCATCTCAGCCGATGCATCTGCTACAAGGTTGTAAGATTCTGTAGAGGCCGAAGCTTCTTCTTTTTTCTCGGTTTGAATCGGCAGTTGCAAACAATACCGCATGTAAACATTGAAATCATCGTTTATATTTTTGATGAGCTTTCTATTTTTAATCTGGAAGACCTTGTTCTTTCCAGCAGATTTATAAATAACCTCCAATTTCGATATATCTGTAATATCAAATATCGACCCAGATATCATTTTTGTAGCAATTGCA
The DNA here is from genome assembly GCA_019415925.1 of Clostridiales bacterium. Lineage (GTDB taxonomy): Bacteria > Bacillota > Clostridia > Oscillospirales > Acutalibacteraceae > Ruminococcoides. Next base: position 18,573 of record DXYG01000019.1, on the reverse strand, counting down.
AATTGCTCTACTCGCAGAATGTTTTTCTCTATCCACTTACATCTCTTGGCAGGCAAAACGGATGCGACCCACACCATAAAAGCGTCCTTATTATTCTTTTTGGCCGCTACCATACTTTTTGCCTCCTGTAATAACTTCAAATATCTCTCAGTATCATTACGATACAGGAATACCACTTTCTCAAACAACCTCGTTGCCGGAACATAAATCTTTTTACCTTGGTATGCGGAATCCATGCTTTGCATCTGAAAAGATATGCCATTTTCATTTCTGTAAATGTCATCAATATCAAGTCCGCGATTAGCTGCCATTCTACGTAGCTCAGTAGAAATGCGCTTTATTATTTGCACCTTTGGCTCTTCCCCTTGAAGTGTCTCAAGGTAACCTTCAAGAAGAATGACAGCTTCATATATATCCCATTTGGGTTGTCTATTGCCAGGTGTCATAGCCGTCCTCCTTCCCATATTGCAACATTTCATTATGAATTAATTAATGCCCGATAATTCATAATCAGCATTTATCCGCAGCACCTCTGGAACGAATCCATTCGTCAACTTCCGATATTTTAAATTTCCAAAGTCGCCCGACCTTACTCGCTGGCATACTTCGATTACTAATCCATTGAAGTACTGTTTCACGGCTTACGTCAAGATACTTTGTTATATCTTTCATCGAAACCCAGTTTTCTGTCTTCTGTATATCAACCATGTTTTACCTCCATCATCAGTATGTGTGTTCACAGCTATTAAGGTTAGCATAAAAGACCTGCACAACCCGTTGTTGGGTCTTTTATAAATCGAATTATGTTTGTGTTTTAATCAACATCAGGAATATCGTTTTCAAAGATAATAACTTGGCCGTAATTCTGATGGTCTAAATGAGAGAACGACACCGTTTTCACGCTGTCATGTTAGAAGTATTCTCCCTCCTAAAGGATGGGATCGGTGAATGATTGCTTATCCTGAATTTGGGATAAGCATGGATCGGCAAAGTAGAAAGTGCTGACAGCATATAGAAAACGAGCTCCTTAACATTAAAGCATATATATGATTAATTATAACACACTTTTTTGACAACAATCAATCCTTTTACACTAAATCTTACATAAATCCACAACAAATTTATTTGTTGCCGCTATTGACACAGCGGTTGAAACTCTGATAGTCTTTAAACAAAACTTGACAGCTGACTGGCTTTATACTCGGCGATTGCTGATATAAAACGGTTGCCGTATTGCTTTAGCTTGTTGTCACCTACACCGTTGACTGTTAAGAATTCTTCGGGTGTTACAGGTAGTTTTCTGCACATATCTGTAAGTGATGCGTCTGAAAAAATCAGGAATGCAGGAACTCCCTTTTTGCTTGCAATCTCATATCTGATTTGCTTAAGAATATTAAACAGCGGAATATCAACTGTTTCCTCAACTGTTTTCTCTTTGGATTTAATTCGGATAGTTTTCTTGACATTTACTTTCGCTTTGCCTTTGAGTACGGGATAGCTCATTTCAGTTACTCTGAGTATAGGCTTGCCTGCTCCTATTGATATGATATATCCCTGTTCTTCCAGTTCCTCAATTATATATTTGATTTCTGTTGGCTTTGAGTCCTTCATTATTCCGAAGGTGGATTGCTTATCAAGTCCGAAATATGTTATTCTTTCATTTGCCTTTCCTCGCAGAACATCGACTATCATTGTTACACCGAATTTTTGTCCTGTTCTGATGATACAGGAAAGGATTTTCTGTGCTTCAACCGTAACATCTTCTGTTTCAAATTTTGTCAGACAGTTTGAGCATTTTCCGCAGTTTTCCTCTGATTCATCGCCAAAATATTTCAGCATATATCCACGCAGACAGTCGCTTGTCCTGCAATAGAAAATCATATGCTTTAAGCGTTCTTCCTCTCTCTGCCTGAACATCTCGTTCTGCTCGGGTGTAAGCTGCGGATTTGGCTCGGTGTTTTCGATAAAATATCGACAGGTCTGCACATCTCCTGCTCCGTAAAGCAGAATACAATCCGCCTCCTGACCGTCACGCCCTGCTCTGCCTGCCTCCTGATAATAGCTTTCAATATTTTTCGGCATATTGTAGTGGATAACATAGGATACATTCGATTTATCTATTCCCATTCCAAACGCATTTGTCGCAACCATAACCGGTTTGCGGTCATAGACAAAATCGTCTTGATTCTTAACACGCTCCTCGTCGCTCAAGCCTGCATGATAGCGTGTGGCGGAAAAGCCTTTTTCAATAAGAAAATCGCAAACGCTTTCCACCTTTTTGCGTGTTGAGCAATAGATAATTCCCGACTTTCCCTTGCGTTCTCTTAACAGCTCAACAAGCTTATCGTCCTTTTTCGCAGGTCTTAATACAGAGAAAAACAGATTCGGTCTGTCAAAGCCCGTTGTCACTACGGTAGGATTATTAAGCTTTAAAATATTTATAATATCCTTTTTGACTTCATCAGTAGCGGTTGCCGTAAAAGCTCCGATTATCGGACGTTTCGGTAGCATAGAAATAAATTTATTTATGTTAAGATAGCTCGGGCGGAAATCCTGTCCCCACTGTGAAACGCAATGCGACTCGTCAACGGCTACCATTGAAATTTTTATTCTTCTGCATAAATTAATGAAACCGACTGAATCCAGCCGTTCGGGTGCGACATAAATTATTTTATAGTTTCCCAAAGCCGCATTTTTCAACACCTTGTCATATTGTGTATCGGTTAATGAGCTGTTAATATAAGCCGCTTTCACGCCTTGCTGAACAAGTGCGTTTACTTGGTCTTTCATAAGCGAAATCAAAGGAGAAACAACAATCGTAATTCCGCTGAACATAATCGCAGGCACCTGATAGCATATTGACTTGCCTGCACCCGTAGGCATTATGCCGAGAGCGTCCCTGCCCGACAACAGGCAATCTACCATTTCTTCCTGACCTTTTCTGAAAGAGGAATATCCGAAGTATTTGCTTAAAACATCAAATTTATCCATAACTCTGCCCCTGATTTATTCTATATTTTTATTATAGATATTTTGAGGGAGTTTTCAAGATAAACAACGCTGTTTATCATAATTCAGCATAAAATAAGGTCGGGTATCCATTGTGAATTACCCGACCTTTGATTTACAAATCCTCATCTATTGTAACATTCGTTTTTCGTTGTGTTTTTATCTTAATAAATGAGTCCAGACCAATTGACGAAAAATCTTACAAAATAATAAGTCATTCTCTTTTCCTCCTTTCGATTGTTCATCTGTTGTGTCTTTATCTTACCATACCGACAGTGACAAGATACGGACAAAATCAGGGAAATTTTAAATTTTTTCAAAAATTCTTTGAAAATAAAAAATTGCCAAACAATATCACTCTCTTGCTTGGCAAATCATAATTACTCAAAACTATGTTTTACTTTTTAGTCACATATTTTTGCTTGCTGCTCGTAGGTTTATCAGGTATTGTCATCTCCAGACAACCGTTATCAATAAGTGGTTTTAAATATCTCTTACCAAACTCTTTTGCACTTTTTAATTGAAAATAATCTGCAATCTCTTTTTTACTTTTCGGGTCAGCACAAAATTCAAGTATTTTTTTATAGACTGCCTCTTTCACCTTATCTTGGGTGGCAACTTGGGTGCTGACTTGGGTGGTGTCTTGGGTGGTGCTTGGTCCCACCATACTCGTTGCTGCAGAAGTCAGCGGAATTATTGTCTTAAAAACATCACCCTCGATAAATTCAGGAACTCCGCCTGAATACAGCTTTGTATATTTATAGGTATTTCTCATACCCGATCCGAGCTCATCGGCAAGTGACACCTCTCTGAACACCTTTGCAATGGGCGGGTTCTTAGAAAACGGTTCAAATCTGTCGAGCTTCAACTCACCATGACCGTGAGACAGATTTCCGTTTTCCGTGTACATCCTGTCTTTCTCAATAACAAATTTTGCTACATAACCTGTGGAATAATCACGATGTGCAAGGCTGTTTGAGAAAATTTCTCTTAAAATTGCATCTCTTGCACTTACAGCTTGTACTCCCTCAAGAATAAACGGATCATTCAGATGTTTTTTACCAAATTCCATAAGCCTGTCAAAGGTATCAAATAAATTCGTAATAATAACATCACGGTCATCATATCTGTCTGTATTTTGGGTTCTGAAAATTGCATCTGTTTTGTGCTGCGGCAAAGCCGCCATTACAGTTTCATCCTTACCAAAAAGAAGTATCGCCGCAAGTGTCAGTCCGTCAACGCCTTTTTCACTGTCTTTGAGAATCAAGCCCGAGCTGCGCAGTATTTCTTCATCAGTCATAGTAAGCCACGGATGATTTTTATTTCTCAGTCTTGACAATCTTCTTGCTCTGTCAATTATATCTGAACGCAGGTCATCCATTGTAAAACAAGTGAAAACTTTATTTACAAAATATGTTCCCTGCTTTTTTGAATACAGCTTAAACACCAAATCTCCTGAATAAGTTATGTCTATATCCGAATCGTTGTTTCTGTCAAAAATCCTGCCGCCGCAATGACAAACTTGCGTACTCTCGGGAACAAAAATATAAATAATCAGCTTATCATCATATTCAATATTTTCAATCGTCAGGTAAAGCGGAGGATAAATTTTATTCGGATTATTGATTGATGTAACAAAATCGCTCTTAATTCTCTCTGCACGGTTTCTGTCCACTCCGATAACCGTACCGTCATCTTTAACACCGAGCAGAATGTGACCTCCCTCACGGTTCGAAAACGCACAAACCGTTTCATAAACATCTTTAGTAATATCGGTTGTGGATTTCTTAAACTCGATATTCATCCCTTCGCCCTGTGATATTATATTTTTAATTTCTTCATATGTCATTACAAGCTCTCCAATAATCTGACAGTTTATATTTTTATTATATTCGCAATCAAAAATAATATCAAGCGATTAAAGATAAATTACGCCAAAGTTTTTAATACCGTTTTCTTCACTGGTTACCATATCATTTAAGGTTAAGTAATATGTTTGCAAAATCGCATTGATTTTTTCGGATTTCGCAGTTATATCATCATATAATTATTATTGGTGTCTGATTTTAAAGAAATATCCCCGAAAGGCTGAGGGTGATTTCTGCCTTTCGGGGAGTGGTGTTTTTTATTTAATAAAGTCTTAAAAATGCGATAGGCAAGCCGTTTTTAATAGGTTACCCTAACCTGATACGTTACTTCCTGACGGTGTCCCTGTGCATTGCGGTTGTTGCGTATGTAAGACTTATTTCGTACGGGTAACATCTTTTTAACCATCTGTCCGCCTACGGAGCCTGCTTCTCTTGCGGAAATGTCGCCGTTATAGCCCTGCTTGAGGTTCACGCCTACTTCGTTTGCGCATTCCATCTTGAAACGCTCCATTGCTTCCTTTGCCTGAGGCACGTTAAGCTGATTCTTATTACTTGACATAGTTTGTTTTCTCCTTTTTCAAAACTTCTAAATTTATCTTTATATTTCAAGCGGCTGTTTGACTTCTCAATTTGTTGCCGCAATAGTATTGTTCACTTCAATTTTTAAAATATTATTTGTAATTTTTTCAAGTTTTGAAAAAGAATTTGCGGTCTGAATCTCGCAAGAAAGTAAGCAAAATAATAAGCAAGTTATTTTATGTATGAGCCTCCGAATTTTCACTCGGCGGCTTTTCGTCATTATCGCAAAGCTGTCGGCATATTTTGAAAAATCTTTATTTTCTGCCTTTTAATTCCAATCCTCAATCTGTTGTTCAACTCTTAACGCTGTAATACTGTCTATATCTGCAATCTGCAATCTTAATCTTTACCATAACATCACCATATCAGAACACAAAATCAAGGGCTTTTAATCTTCGCTCTATCTGTGTAATTACTTCCTTTTCATTTTCATCATCGGCAGAAAAAGTAACGGAAAATCGCAAATAGCTTCCGCTGTCATCCCATGGTACAACCGATATATTCGCACCCGACAAGATATACTCTGCGACCTCCATTGCATTGTTAAACACTCTGCCGTTTTTTGTTCCGTAAGGAATTTTTACATAGCAATAAAAAGTGCCCTTTAGCTTTTTTCAATCAGATCTGATATTAATAAGATATTACTCAAGCAGTTTTAAACATCTATTTAACTGCTCATCTGTTTGCGGGAGCTTGTCTTCATATTTGCGGTAAAACGGTACTGCCTCATCAGTCCGATGCAAAACAACAAAAAGTTTTATTATTTCGCATACACAAAAGATATTTGTATTGTCCTGTTGATTTGCTTTAAGATAATCTTCAAGTGAGGAAGTCAACAACCAACACTGATTTTTTATTTTTGCACGATTTATTAAATTTTCAATCGTCGGTTCCATTTGATATATTTTATTTGCGACACAAACGTTGCGATAAGATGTTTCCTTTATGTTCTTTAAAGTGCGTAAGGATATATTTTCAAAAGCTGACATACTGTCAGGCTCAAAGCCTATTCTTAAATACCCCTCGCAATAGCTGTTGATATATTGAATATCTGGTTGAATATCCTCATCGTTCATTGTAAAGCAACAACAATTGCTTTCAACAAATTCCTTTGGCAAAAAGGATTTGTCTATTATATAATCGCAACAGCTTGGCGGAATGACATATGTATTTTTATAATCCGAAACATATTGGTATGCAAAATCATAATCGCCATAGCAACTGAGATTTTCAAATTTGGGTTTTGGAAGAAGCAGACCGTTCGTACACCAGCCGACTATATGATAATGATTACCATTTTCCACTAAAAAAACTACCATATCATCTTCCTGAAAATCCGATAACACAAAATTGATATCTGCTTCAAAATCAACTAAAATCTTTTCATCACGACAAAGAAAAGCATTAGGATAATTATCAGCATAAGGTAAACTTATATAGATTATCCTCTTTTTCCCTCTTGTAAATGAATTAAAATTCGAGGGATACTGTAATTCTTCATGAACATTGTCAATAAAATCACGAAGCTTTTTATCAAGCTTTTCACAATTAGGAAACAGGCTTATTTTTTTATTGAAATCATCATTATGTTCTGCGAAATCCTGATGTAGTGATTCGTGATAAATCACCATTGAAATCATTTCCGTAGTTACCCTTTTGTCATTTAAAACACGACTTATAACAATATGATTATTATAGTAAGTATAGCATCCATAATAATCTGTAGGATAATCATTGGTCCAAGAAATCGTAGGTCTTCTCAAATTGGGTGAATTATAATATTTGGCTCTTACCATATCCAACAAATAATCAAGATCATGAATTTCCATTTTATTAAATTCCTCTATTTGCAAATCATTTGACTTTTCAGCCAATTTAAAAATAATCATCTCATCAATGTCCACGGTTCTTATATCACATTCAACACCGCCACGCAAATAAGGCTTCAGTCTGTAAAAATCAATGCAGGTGTTGATGTAATCAACAAGCCTTTCCGAACGCCTGCGGTAACCATATTGCCTTAGCAGAGTACGAAACTTTATTCTTACATATCCCTTTTTATTGTCAAAAATAATGCGGACACGAAGGCTTTTAAAGAACAAATCAAGATTAGGAAAATCACTGATATACTGACTTTCCGCAATTTCAGCTCCGACAGATATCATATCATTTTTCACAGCAGGAAATTCCAGGTCAATAACATACTTATTATTCAAATAATTTGTCCAGTAATAGATATCCAACACAAATTTCCTTTTGCTGTTACGATATTTTGGTTGAATGAAATCCTGTTCATATTCCCAAATGTAATTTATGAGCTCATTCTCTTTTTGCAGACCGAAATTCATACTGCTGATTATTACAGCCAAATCGAAAGGTGAATAGTACAAATTCTTCATCATCTGTCGCCCTTTGTACCGTTGCATCTACGGCATAAAATCTGGAGATTTTCCGGAACAGTCTTACCGCCCTTATTCATCGGGATGATATGGTCAACCTGAAAAGGAATTCTGGTTTTATCCGTCATTCCGCAAACAGCACATTGGTATTCACCATATTTATTTTTAGACTTCGCAAAAGCGTTGTCACGAAGCTCTTTTTCATAATCAGGATTAATCTTTCTTATTTCGCTGAGCGGCAGTTCTGCGAGAGTTTTCTTATCAAATTCGATATTATTCCCATTATTTCCATCTTCGTAAATATCAGGATGTGAAATCTTAATGAGTTCAATATCCAACTGCTTTAAGAAATACAACTTGCGACCGAAAAACAGTTTCAGAATATTATCATCCGATGACTCCCAGATTGAATTGATATACTCAGTTCTCTTGCGTTCGCCCATATCCTCGTCATAAATATGTTTTGCAATTTTTGAAACATCAAGCCTGTTCCTGTTAACTTCATCAAATGTATAAAACTTTGGAACGCTCTCATATTGTGCATAATATTTCAGAATATTGATAACGTCGTTCTTCTCGTAAGGTGGAACCATTTCTCCGCAGAAGAAGGTGTTATGACACTGCTCCTCCATTTCATCAAGCAAATCATCAGACAGATACTCTTCATCTGCATTAAAGCTTTCAAATAGTGCAGGCAATGCGTCCATAAGCTCTTTGTAAGAATTTTGCGTACTGTCATATACCATTACCTGATAAGAATGGTCCATACCGTTTTGTTCAAGATATGAAAAAGCATACATTCCTACAGGAATTCTTTCTATAAACGGAATCTTCTCCAAAGCAGTTGTATCTACCGTATCGTCAAGAATTGAAGCAAATTCCTCAATCTTTGAAATTGCAATACCGACCACTTCCCGTTTAAAGCGTTCGGTATCGTTTTCAGTAAAATCATTGTTTCCTTCAAACAGACTTTCAGGATTAATCCAAGCAATTTTTTCATTCCAATTATCTATAAATGATACAATGTAAGCTGACGCTGTGCCTCCTGCCGCAGTTCCCCGAAGTGCTCTGCCTACCATCTGAGTCATCAAAACAGATGAAACAGTCGGGCGTGCAAGAAACACTGTTTTTGTCATTGGCAGGTCAGCTCCCTCTGTCAGGATATTTACATTTATAATCACCTGCAAACGACCATTCCTGTAATCTTCAATTTTTCTCTCGTTTTCTTCACGGCTGATTTTTACACCTGTAATGCAATCTTTTACATCTGAGACAATATAATCAGCTTTGATTCCGGCCCTATTAAATAATGCCGACAATTGAATAGCATGAACTACATTTATTGCAAATACAATAGTCTGTCCGTATTCACTCTGCTTTTTCTTATATGTCTCGACAATTAATTTATTTCTGCCTGCACTGTCAACCATTTGTTGGGCAATATTTTCAGGTAATACATCAAGGTGCTGAATACTTTCAAGCTCATCAACACCCATTGAAAGTCCATATTCCTCATTTGAATAATAGCTTTCAAAAATAGGCTTGGATAGTATTTGTCTGTTAATCAGTTCTTTAAGACCTATCTGATATGTAATGCCTATATCGTTATGAACCACTTTCCCGTCTTTCACGCCGTCAGAATATATTTTTGCAAGCAAGCCCTGCTCATCCTCCGCTGTGCGAAAAGGTGTCGCTGTGAGTCCGATTAATTTTACATTTTTTACTTTGCTTTTGACATAATCAATTACTTTACGGTAAGTCTTAGCCGTTGAGTGATGTGCTTCATCAATAATCAGATACACTTCGCTCTCACCGTTAAGCCATTTATCAAGACTGCCGAGATTTCTGCCTATACTGTCTTTGCTTGCGATAAGCAAATTATCTTTTGGATTAATATTAATTGACCTGTCGTGAATTGATGCTCCCGATACTATTCTGAATCTGAAGGATGAAATATGCGGTATAACTTCTGTATAAGCGTATTTTTGGAATGACTCTGCCGCTTGATCAAGAAGCATTTGTCGATGAGCAATCCAAAGAACCTTCTTTTTACTATCTATTGCATTTTTTAACAGCCACATTGAGGCAGTGTATGTTTTTCCGCCTCCGGTAGGCAGCACAACAAGCGTACTGTATGAATTGCTTTGATTTATACAATCCATATTCTCCATTGCACGCTTTTGATGTTCATACGGTGTCCTGCCGTTTGAGCCTTTTTTAGAAAAAATTTCTCCGCTGGATTTTACTTCTATGTATTCAGAATTTAAGTTCACAACTACCATCCTTATAAAATATATCACCTTTACAGTATATCACCAAAAATCTGCTTTTTCAACATATTTGATATTATTCATAACGCATTTTTAACAATAATATATAAATAAAAACTTACAAAGCAATCTTACAATGTTACTTTGCAAGTTTTTGCTATTCTTCAATTAATCCTTCTTTTTTGAGCCTGCTTCTTATTGCTCCTTTTGTTCTGCCGTGGTTTTTGGCGATTTTGTCTATCGGGATTCCTAATTCGTATTCAAATCTTAATTTTTCTGTTTCTTTTTCTGTCCACTTTATTGACTATAGTCCACAGAGCAACAGCATTTACAGGCACAAGGAATATCTTTCTTTTCTTCTTTATTCTTTCCAAAATTAAACAATGACATAACATTACCTCCAAAAAATTTTAAAATATTAACGGTTGTATCAGATTAAAGAAGTATCCTACAATTATAATTCCAACCGTACATATAAAAATGAATATTCCGAGAAGCTTCGGTTTTATAGCCTTGCGCAGCATAATCATTGACGGCAAAGACAGCGTAGTTACACCCATCATAAATGACAAGACAACACCAAGCAACGCACCCTTTGCAAGCAGAGCCTCGGCAATCGGAATTGTACCGAAAATATCAGCGTACATAGGAACGCCTGCTATTGTTGCAAGAATTACGCCAAACGGGTTATTGTTACCAAGTATCGTAACAATGAAATCTTCAGGTATCCAGTTGTGGATAATTGCACCGATTCCGACACCGATAAGCACATACGGAAAAACCTTTTTAGCAGTAGCAACAACCTGCTCCCAAGCATATTTTATTCTGTCCCTGAAATGCAATTTCTCCTGTGGGATATCTATTGCGTGACCGCTGCGGATAAATTCTTCCACCTGATTTTCAAGATGGAGCTTTTCAATCAGCGTACCGCCTGCAACTGCAATCACAAGTCCGAGCACAACGTATATCACTGCGACCTTCCACCCGAAAATACTCATTAACAATACAAGACTGCCGAGGTCAACCATCGGAGAGGAAATGAGGAATGAAAAAGTTACGCCGAGCGGAAGTCCTGCGCTTGTGAAACCCATAAAAAGCGGGATTGACGAACAGGAACAAAACGGCGTTACAGTACCGAGCAGAGCCGCAATAATATTTGCCCATATCCCGTGAAATCTGCCGAGTATCTTTTTTGTTCTTTCGGGTGGAAAATAGCTTTGGATATATGAAATAATCAGAATCAGCACTCCGAGAAGTATCATAATCTTTATGGTATCGTATATAAAGAACTGAATACTTCCGCCGATTTTTTCTGAAGTATCAAGACCGCAGGCTTCCAATATCCGACTTATCATCCTGTTAAGCCATTGCATACCGAGGACTTCATTCTGAATAAAATCCCATAAAAAATTAATAATTTCCATAATGTATCCTTTAATATAGTTATATTTAAATTTGTCTATATGTAACATTTATTTAAGCCGTGCAATAAAAAGCACGGTTAATTCTTATTCATATTCACATATCATCTGCTCAAGAATATTAACTGCATCTCTGACCATATTCGGACAAATTGTTTTGAACAATCCTTTAGATGCTATTATTTCAAACTCTTCTTCTTTGGATAAATCATAACCGAGCAAATCACGGCAAACAATTGAATTATTTATTTCATTAAACCGCCTTACGAATTCCTGTCCCAAAGAATAAGCTTTTTGCTTTTGCTCGTTATTTTCGGCAATAAAGTGACCGTATCTTAATCCCAAAACCATAAGTGCTCCCGAAACAGCTCCGCACATTTCACCGCTTCTTGCACCGCCGCCAAAGGAAGTTGCCAGCTTTAACGCCATTTCTTCACTTATGCCGTACTCAGTTGCAAAAACAGTAAAAACTGCCTGAGAACAATTAAAGTTATTATCAAACAATTCTATAGCCCTGTCAGCTCTGTTCATTATATTCTGTCTCCTTTTTATTACTCGTCAGTCTTTGCAATAGCATTAAGATATTTTTTAGCTTTCTTAACACCCTTGGCTGATATAGAATAATGCATCCACTTTCCCTCTTTTCTTCCGACAACAATGCCGGAATCACAAAGAATTTTCATATGGTGCGACAGCGTAGGCTGTGTGATGTTGAGCTCTTCAAGCAGCTTGCAAGCGCATTTCTCACCTGTAGTGAGGAGTTTCAGAATTCTGATACGATTTTCATCGCAGAACGCCTTAAAAACATCAGCAATTTTCTTCTCATCAAAATTCATAAAACCACCTCCGACAAAATAACATCTGAGTAGTATTATATTAGATATATAGATAATTGTCAATATGTTTTCAAGATTATTATAAAAAAGGTCGGGTATTCGTTGTGAATCACTCGACCTTAAGCTTATTTTTTGATTATCATAAGATTTACTTTTATCAGTTAATTACGTCTGCATAACATAATCTAATTAAGTGTGCCAAACCGCTTCTGACTATCTCTTCACTGCAAGTAGGGCAACTTCACTTGCAAAGCAAACTTAACGTGCCGTCAGGCACACTTAGTTTACTCCAAAAAATAACAGACACCCTGTTGGGTGTCTGTCATTTTTTGGAGCGGATGACGTACGTTTATTTTATGAGAAAACACCTACCTCGTTTTTGGTGGCGTGTTGCCTTGGGTTACGTTTCTTCTGCGCTCCTCGCTAAAAATGCTCCACCGGAGCATTTTCTTAACGCTCGGCATCATTCTCCTATCCGCAAAACCAAAAAATAAGCACCCATTGTTGGGTGCTTATTTTTTGGAGCGGATGACGGGGCTCGAACCCGCTACCTCCACCTTGGCAAGGTGGCGCTCTACCAGATGAGCTACATCCGCATTTAATTGGTGCCTCCGGACGGAATCGAACCATCGACACGGGGATTTTCAGTCCCCTGCTCTACCGACTGAGCTACAGAGGCAAAAATGGCGACCCGGAACGGGTTCGAACCGTCGACCTCTAGCGTGACAGGCTAGCGTTCTAACCAACTGAACTACCGGGCCATTTTGTGGTGGGAACAATAGGGCTCGAACCTATGACCCTCTGCTTGTAAGGCAGATGCTCTCCCAGCTGAGCTATGCTCCCACATGCCTTTGTCGCTTCGCCATTTTGCTGTATCTCTCAGCGACGTATATTATAATACTACATCTGAGCCAAAATGTCAACACTTTTTTTAAAAAAATTTAAAAATTTTTCACCAAGCATTTTTATAAAGAAAACCTCAGTTTTCACTGCTTTGATTTTTCTCTCTGATAATTCTCTCAAGGTCGTCCTTTGTGAACACATAACGCTTGTTGCAGAAATGACAGGTTACAGTTGCAGTTCCGCTTTCGTCTGCCAGCGAACGAACGTCCTCGTCGCTGAGCGTGCAGAAATATCTTTCAAGCTTTTCCTTCGAACATCCGCAGGCGTAGTGAACGGGAAACTCGTCGAGAACTTCAACCTCAAAGCCTTCAAGAGCAGTTTTACAGATATCGAGAATGCTCATTCCCTTTGCGAGCATTGTAGTTACGGGGTCGAGCTTCTCAATATTCTTTTCAAGCCTGTCAATTGTCGAATCGTCTGCACCGGGCAGAAGCTGAATCAGCAAGCCGCCTGCAAGCATAACCTCGCCGTCCTCTTTATTGATAAGCACCCCGAGAGCACAGACTGTCGGAGTCTGCTCGCTTGTTGCATAATAATTTGTAATGTCCTCGGCAATCTCACCGCTGACAAGCTCAACCTGTCCGATATAAGGCTCACCTGTGCCGTAGTCACGCATAACGTTGAGCACTCCGTTTCTGCCGACTGCCTTTGCAACGTTGATTTTGCCGTTTGAATAAAACTCTGTCGGGCAGTTTGCATTGCCGACGTAGCCCTTTACATTGCCCTTGCTGTCGCCTACTGCGATAACCGGACCAAGCTCGCCGTCACCCATTACACGCAGGTTTACTGTAGCGTTGCTCTGCTTTAGCATTGCGCCCATAATTGAAGTTGCGCAGAGAAGTCTGCCGAGTGCGGCTGTTGCGCTCTTTGAAAGATGATGAAGCTTTTTGGCGGTGAAAACTATGTCGGATGCGTCAATTGCCGCCGCCATAATTGCTCCGTCACTTGTAATACAGCGGATTATCTTATCCATATTTATACTTACTCCTTAAATTTCCTTGTTTCTCGAATTTACCATTCTTGCAACATAGATTGCCCTTTGTTCGTTCTCCTTTGGCTTATCAAAGGTCAAATCACCGTAGACAGCTTCAATCTTAAAGCCTGCGCTTGTGAGCATTTCTCTTATCTGTTCATCGGAATACGCACGCTCGCTGAAGCTTTCCGAGGAACGGTAGTAAACACCGTTTTCCTCCTCGAAAAAGTCGAGATTAATATCGACAATGTCGTTTTCACGAGGTGAATTCTGCCACACGCAGAAGACCTTTTCGTTTTCAAAAACGAATGTATTGTCCTTTAAAACCTCACGGTGCTTGTACACCGTATTCACGTCAAACACAAACAGACCGTCGTTATCCATAAACAGCCCGACCTTGTCAAAGGCTTTCTTAACGTCCTCTGTTTTGGTGAGGTGATTTATGCTGTCGAGGGTGCAGACGCAGGTGTTGATTGTTCCGTAGAGGTCGAGCGACTGCATTTTCTGCCTTAGATAAAGAATATCAAGGCCTTCCTCATACGTCCTCTGCATTGCTTCGCTGAGCATTTCAGCACTTGAATCTACTCCGTAAACGTCAACGCCGTTTTTGGCAAGCAGGCGTGTAATCGAGCCTGTTCCGCAGGCTAAATCAAGCGTAATACCTGTTTCGTGATTGTGACACTTGAAAAGCTCCATAAGATAATCACAGCGTTTTTCATAGTCGGCGTCCTCCATAAGTCCGTCGTAGAACCTTGCAAATGAAACGTAGCTTGCCATTACTTATTTTCCTCGCCGAGCAGCTTGTCAAGAACAAGTGTGTAGCCGTAGGTATCGTTATCAAACAGCGCACGCTTTACACGGCTTATGGTGGCTGTTGACGCACCTGTTTCCTTTACAATCTCGGTGTAGACCTTCTTTTCGGTGAGCATTTTGGCAACGACAAGGCGCTGTGACATAGCCTTAAGCTCTGCACTTGTGCACAAATCCTCAAAAAACCTGTAGCACTCCTCCTTGTTATCAAGGGAGAGTATTGCGTCAAACAAAAAGTCGGTTGACTCATTTTTCAGCTTTGAATTCAAAGTATTAGCCTCCTTTTTACGGCAATTTTTATACATTAAAATTTTAACACATAAAAGCATAAAAGTAAACATTTCAGTTCAGGAATAAAGCTATAAATTTTAGAATATGCTTATCAACGCATTACTGCTGTAAAAATAAACATTAGGTGATGACCGCATTTCTGCAAGTCATCACCCGTTTAAGCGTTATACTTCGTTGTCCGTAATTCTTATTGCAAGTGCTGTGATATCGTCGTCGGGGCTGTTGCCTCTGCGCTTTATTGCCTCGTCAACTACTACACGTGCAAGCTCCTGAGTGCTTCCCTCGTTCCAGCTTCTTATCAGCTTTTCAAGCCATTTTTCGTCGCCTGTTATTACTCCGTCTGACACCATTACCACCATATCTCCCGATGAAAGATTTACCGTATCTGATGAAAATTTTACTCCGTTTAAAATTCCGACAGGCAGTGACGGCATTTCTCTGACCATTACTCTGCCGTTTTTCCTGACAAATGTCGCAGGTGCGCCTGCCTTTTTCAGCGTTACCTTGCCCGTGTACAAATCAACTCCCGTCAAGTCAAGCGTTGAAAGCGACTCGTCCTCGCTTTTTACCATAAGCGCAGAATTGACAATCTGCAATGAGCTGTCTGCCGAAAGTCCCGAGCGCAGAAGTCTGCCCATTACCGACACAGCCATATTTCCGTCAACAGCCGCTCTGCCGCCTGTGCCCATACCGTCGCATACAAGTGCATAGGTTTTGCCGAAGCCGTCGTTGAAATAATCAAGGCAGTCGCCGCAGAGCTTGCCGTTATTTGCAATATGCTGGTCAGAGCCGATTTCAACGTCATAAACGGGCATTTCACAGAGTGCAGCCCTGATTCTGTCGCCCTCGCAGGTAACTGTCGGCAAATCAAATCTTCTGCCGCAGCACTTTGAAACCTCACGCATTATTGTGCCCTTTGAAAGCTTGCTGTCGCCCTTTGATGAAAGCTCCAGTTCAACGCTCATTCTGCCGCCGTCCGACACAAGGCAGATACATTCAACGGGAATTGCGCCGAGTGCGCTGAGCGCTGAAATTATCCTCTCCGAGCTGTCGGTATCGCACCTCATTGTGTTTTTGAACTCATCGGACAAGTCGCTGAGAATGTCGCTGACACCCGAAAACTGTCCTGCCACAACACCTCTTACGTCGGAAACTCTGCGCTGAGCCTCGAGAGCAGAGAGGTATTCACGGTAGTTTAAATTCATACTGCATGCGATTTCGCCCTTCTTACAGCAATTCTTGACAAATGCGTCCTCAACGTCGTTTTCGCTTATTATTCCCTGTGACTCGAGCAGTTCTTCAAGCCTGAAAAAATCGTCCCTTGTCACGCCCTGACGGTGCTCGTAGCAATAGGTTTTAAGTCCGCAGTTTTTGCAGACCTCTTTTTCCACATTTTCGCATACCACAGAAAAGCTCGGTGAATACAAATTCCTTAGCTTATCGGAAACAGAATTCACGTCGTTTCTCACGTTGTAAATCGCCTTTGATGCAAAATCAAGGCGCATTACGATATTCTTTCGCAGGGTTTCGCCGAGGGATGAATTCTTCTCGTTTGAAAAAACGGGTGAAATTATGTTGCCAACCTCTTTCGGAAGTATCATAAACAAAACCGAGCCGATAAGGCTTTCAATCAGTACGGCGGCAAGCTGAGTATTCTCTCCGAATGCAAGACTCATAATTCCGTTTGAAATAAGAAATGCTATTGCACAGCCGAGCTTGCCCACAGGAGCAAACATTCCCGCCATAAGACCGCCGAAAGCAAAGCCGCCGCAGACAAAGCCCTGCACTCTGCTTGCAATGCTGAAAACTGCACCCGTTGCAATTCCGCAGACTGCGCCGCCGTTCACTCCGCCGTATCTTGCACAGAGCAGAACGGCTGTTATCGCAATAATTCTGCCGAGCGAAATATTCTCAAAGGTTATGCTTCCGAACGCAAGAATCAGCACACAGCCGGTCATAACAAGGCTTGCAGTTTCCTGTCTGGTGTAGGCGGAAATTCCCCTCTTTTCGCCTGCAAGCTCAACCGAAACGCTTATGAAGTAAGCCGCCGCACCCGAAAGCACAGCCTCGATAAAGCAGTCTGCAAAGGAAGAAAGCGTGCTTGTACTCGCAAACAAAAGTGCAATTCCCGTTGCAAGCGTCGGAAGAAAGGCTGCAAGCGGAGCAAAAAGCCTGCTTCGGCTCACCTTTTCAATATCGCTCATAAGCCAGCGCAGTGCACCGATTGCTACTATGACAGCTATGTACCTGAAGCTGTCGGTAGGTTTCAGCAAGATATAGCCAAACGCCGTTCCGACTAGTGATGAAAACAGATATTTTTTCGGGACAGCCGCCGCATATGACGCACCGAACGGTGCAAGAGTACCTAACAGAGTGCCCCTTGACACAAGGATTCCGCACAGCAGGTATATGAAATTTACAGCACCGTTTCTTACAAAATCATTGCGGTTGTCGCTTGTTTTTCTTCTTAAGGCTTTTGTGCTTTCCATAATATTCTACGTCCTTTTACCGAAAATCAGTTGATTTGTTGTTGCAAGTTTATTATATGATAAAGGCTGCAATCGTTTTGTCATTATGTGAATGAGCGTTTTTATATTCTTTTGTAGAAATTTCAGAAAGCAGATTTATATCCCGCCCTAAAAGTCAGTTTAAAAAAAATAAAGCCGACAATCACAGCTTTAGTAAATATATTGTATATTATGAAATTTTGATTTATAATTATGGAGTAAACACAGCTTTGAAAGGAATGTATTTATGATAATAATGTCGATTGACCTCGGCAAAGCCAGAACAGGTATTGCGGTATGCGATAAAACAGAATTTTTAGCATCCCCCTATACGGTTATTTTTGAAAAGTCGCCGCAAAGGCTTATGGAAAAGGCGGTACAGGCTGTAAAGGACACCAAAGCAGAATTGGTTGTTGTGGGTCTGCCGAAAAATATGGACGGAAGCGAGGGCGAAAGCGCACAGAACGCAAGAGCCTTTGCAAAGGAGCTTGAAGAACTTACGGGTGTTAAGACTGTTATGCAGGACGAGCGAGGAACAACAATTACGGCGCACAACTTTCTGAACACGACAAACACAAGAGGAAGAAAGCGCAAGAATGTTGTTGACGAGGTGGCGGCAACGATAATCTTGCAGGACTTTCTTGATTCGAGAAAACGATAATTTGTCGAGTGCCTCGACACGCAAATCGAGTGGAAAAATCGGATTG
>DXYG01000018.1 GCA_019415925.1 Clostridiales bacterium | reverse complement strand
TTTTGCTCGGCTACAATTCTTTTTCTGCGTTCTTCTTCATCTTCCGATTCATCATAAATCATCCGAGAAAGTGATTCAGCAAGAGAGTTGACACCGCCGAGGACAGTATGGTTATTGCTATCCATTTTAAGGTTGTCAGCATAGTTGACTTCTTCACCTGTGACGCTATTGCCGATTCCAACTCCTGACCTTGTTGCAAGGTATTGTTCAAAAATTCTTCTTGACTCTTCCCAGCCTGTTGGATAGACTCGGTCATCTGCGTTTGCACCGTCCTGATTTCTTTCAGAGCCTGTTGCGAAACTTTCTTCATCTCCGTCTGACAATTCTGTGAGATTGATTCCATATTGTCTTTGTTGATTTCCAGAATTCTCTCCAGATACTCCACCGTCTGGTCGTCCGTTGAGATTTTTGAAATCATATTGTACAGCTCCGGCTGAAATGTTATTGCTGTTCTCAACAGATTGAGTTCTTCCTCTCTCACCTGTGACGGAATCGAAATTACTTTCGTTTCTCCCGATAGTAACTCTATCGCTGTCAGTGAGTTGCTGTTCCTCTGTTTGAGACTTTCCAAAATATTGTTCTTGCCTGTATCTGAATTCATTTTCCATGCTTCCTTTCAAATATTTATCGTTGTGCAGTTTAATATCTCTGCACTTCATTTTGTTCGGACATTGATAGGTGATATATTTCCTGTCGTCTGTCCAAATTACGAAGTAACCCATAATTGACATTGCGTTTATGAAATCTTCCTTGCTTCCGCTTATGTTCATAGCTTTGTCTATGTCATTCATTAATTTAAATTTCCAACTCTGACCTTTGACTGCGGTGCGGTATTCTCTTGTTGAGATTTTCATACCATCCTTGTTGTAAGGCTCAAGAGTTGAAAGGTTATATTGTCTGCAAATCCCATCACTCAAGGCTCGTAATGATTTGAGTGTATTTGGATTCTGCCGAAGTTTTTTACCGTTTTCAAAACTGACTGAGTTGATTACAAAGTGAGAATGAATATGCTGTGCATCACAATGTGTTGCAACTAAAACTTCATATCCTGTCCACGCTTTCTCGGCAAACTCTATAGCTATCTCATGAGCTTGGTGCGGAGTAATATTTTCTTCGGGTGAGAAAGATTGAACGTACTGATAGAAATTCATTCCGTCCGTCTTTTTATACGATTTCTTTGTTGCAAGAAATTCTGCAAAGGCATTTTCACCGTCACAGTTAACTCCGCTTACAAGTCTTTGATTCGAAATCTCATCATAGACTTTTTTATCATGACAGCAGTAATCAATTACACCTTTCATCGCACTGATTGATTGTTTTGACTCACGAATGTACGTTACAGTCGCCATTACTTTTCCTCCGAAAGTTTTATGATTGCATCATTGATTTTTCTTTGCATAGCAATAATTTCACTAAAGTTGTAGGAATTAAAAGCACCGCTGTTTATCTTTCTTGTTATCTGATTCAGGTTGTTTCCGATCCTTTTCAGTTCAACAAGCATCGGTTGTAAATCAACAACTTTGATTTCGGTTTGCAAGGAAGATTTCAAAATATATTCAGTCAATGATAATTTGGATTTTTTAGATTTTGAAATAATGGATGACTTTTCAGATTGAGTTAATCTGATACTCAATGTTTGATTTCTCTTACGATTTTCTATTTTTATGCACCTCCGTGTTAAAGTGGGTCCGGGCTTCGCTCGTGGGGTCCCCGAAAAGACAAGTCTTTTTGGGGAAAGGAGCAACCGCCCGAAAAGCGACGCCTTTGCCGTTAAGGTAAAGGCAACCTACCAAGGGCGAGTTGCGACGCGCGGACAGCCGGGCGCTCTGCTTGCCCCGGACAAGTCCGGGAAATGTAGCCCCAACCTCAGCTCCTAAAAATAAAATTCCAACTCTGCCGTAAATTCACCCAAATTTCGATTTTCACTTGAAGACGGGTACTTTCTCACCCATGGCAAAATAATCGCGCAAAACGCCTCACGTTGGCTGACACGGCTCTTTGCGTGACAGTGTGACGGAAGGATTGACACTTGGCTTTGTATCGTATTTACCGTCACTAATGTCACTGCCGTCACCGTGCTTTTCAATTTTAATAAATCTCCCTTGATTAGTTCTGCCAAATTCACAGCTGTACCCCAGGCTGCAAAACTGAGAATGAAATTTCAGAAGTCTTTTAGAAAGTATCGGCGGTGTTATTTCAGTTCCGCTGTTTTCTTTGATAAGCTCTGCAAGCTCGGTTGCTGTTCCCTTAAAAGATTTTTCAACAGCAGAAGAGAAATAATTATCTACGGCAACTACAACCTCGTCAAGCATTTTCACAGGAGCTTCTTCTCCGTTGTGCTTTGACCATACGAAACTCTTTTCAGAAAACTCAAGCGGTATTTCAATCGTTTCAATATCTCTGCCAGAGCAATACAGCGTTGCGAGGTTGTCTGTTCGTTTTGGTCTGCTCAAAACAAAGACAGTATCAACTGCTCCCGACAAACCCGTTGAACCCGAAAGCATATTAAGAGGATCATCGTCCCTCTGCTTCCTCAGATGATGCACAAGCAAAATTGCAATATGGTTTTTGTTTGCAATCTCTTTTAGAAAAGTCAGGTCATCATAATCACTTGCGTATGGATTGTTTTTTGTATCATTGTTCCTTATCCTCTGCAAAGTATCAATCGCAATGAAAACGGTATCCGGATGTTCATCAATAAAATTTTCTATCTGCCTGTTCAAACCGTCGTCAATACTTTTTGACAATATTGCAAAGTGCAGATTGCTTGGAGCTTCGTCCGTGATTTCAAGAAGTCTTGATTGCAGTCTTTCAAAGCTGTCCTCAAGTGCAAGATACAAAACTGTTCCCCTGCGTGTTTCGTAGTTCCAGATAGGTTCACCGTTTGCAATTTGCAAACACATCCAAAGCACAAGCCACGACTTTCCTATCTTTGGTGAACCACCCAGCAAATGTATCCCCTGCGGAATCAGGTGTGATACAATAAACTCAGGTGAGTTCAGCGGCGAATTCAAAAGCGTTTCACCGTCAATAGTTTTCAGCAAATCATTTTCTCTTAACATTTTAATCCTCCCTTGTTTTAATTTCGTTGGTATAATATTTGAATTATCCTACCGACATGATATAATGATAAAATAGCGAATATCATATTTAAATAAAAAAGTAAACTTTAACAAAAACGCAAAAGTTTACTTTTTGACAAAAGGACGATTCATTGTGTTGCAAGAAAAATATTTATCGGTTCATATAGATGATGAAGGAAATTTAAAAAGAATATTTCACACTGACAGCAGTGCAGAAAAGTTGCCTGATACAACTGCTGTTGACGAAATTCTTGATTTTGCAGGAATTATGCTACAGCGTTTTCTGAGCAACGCTGAATTAACTGATGATTTTCAAAATCAGTACACATCAAATAAGGAACTAAAGCACTGTGTGGGTTTTGATGCTTTCAATCACGCAGTTCAGTTGGTCAACGATTATTGGACAAGAATAGATATCTGTCCAAGCTTTATCGCAAGTGATGAACTTAAGACATCCATCCTTCATATTGCAAATCTACACTTCTCCGTTAATAAATTTCTATATCGCATCAATGAGAGTATTGATATGGAGCTTGACGATAGTTTTAGCTTTCTCAGCAATTTTGATTGCAATATAAAATATAGCTATAACGAAAAGAAGAATTCTTTTGAAAGGGAATATCGTTTTCAATATCCCGATGATTATTATAAATTTCTTCTGATGCACTTTGTAAGGCTAAAGCCGAACATATCGAAACGCCGGCTTTGTGGGAGATATTTTAAAACGAAAACCAAAAAGAAAAATAAGTATTGCGGAAATACTCTCGGTGACGGAGCAACCACATGCAGAGTTTTTGCACCAAAACTTTTCTCGAAGTCCGATATAGAAATCCTCTTTGAAAAAGTCAATCAGAGAATGTATAAGCGTTACGAACGGGCATTAAGCTTGGAAAAGAAACCTTCTGCAAAGGATCTGACCTATACTCAGTATTGCGATTGGCACGACAAAGCTATCAAAGCCAGAAACGATTGTATGGATGGGATTATCTCATTTGAGCAAGCGTCAAAAATCATAGATGTAGAATAATGCAAAACAGACAGGAGCACCACCTTTGATGTGTTCCTGTCTGTTTTTGGGTTTAATATAATTTGGAAAATATTTCTATTCTTAAGGAACCACTGATTAAATCACGCATAAAT
Organism: Clostridiales bacterium; assembly: GCA_019415925.1. Classification (GTDB taxonomy): domain Bacteria; phylum Bacillota; class Clostridia; order Oscillospirales; family Acutalibacteraceae; genus Ruminococcoides. The sequence goes on along the minus strand of DXYG01000018.1, from coordinate 31,639 downwards.
GCTGTTTGCACATCTTGCTTGCACATTTTTCGCGAGGGAACAGGTTTCCGTAATATAAATCTTCAAGTGTATTCATTGCTGCATCGCCTTTTTTCAGTACAAACATATATTACAAAGATTTCACAATATTCTGTAAGAACAATAATTTTCGTATACCTTTATTTTTTACCGAATAGTTTACCCAAAAAACTTTTCTTTGGCTGTTTCATATAATTATTCAAATCATCCATCAACTCATCGCAATTTTGATATCTATCATCCGGATTCGGTTGAATACACTTTGAGATAATGTATTCTAATCCTTTTGGCAAATCAGGATTAATCTGACAAATCGGCTTCGTTTCATACGGTGGCTGATTAGGATCAACCCCGGTAACAAGATGGTGCATTGTCATACCTAGTCCGAATATATCTGTTCTTGCATCTGTCTGTTGACATCCACCGTACTGTTCGGGAGCAGCATAGCCTTTCGTTCCCAACCAACAAGTATCCCTATTCTTCATAAGGTCATAAATTCGTACAATACCAAAGTCAACCACCTTTAGGTGATTATCCGGCATTAGAATTACATTTGCCGGCTTCATATCACGGTAGATGTGAGGAGGTTTTAAGTTATGAAGATAACTAAGCATGTCGCAAAGCTCTTTACTCCATTTGATAACCTTATCAGCCGGTTGCGCTCCGCATTCTCTCACAACAGATTCCAAGGTCACACCTTCAATATACTCCCTTACGATGAAAATGCTTTCATCGTTTTCACCTATATCAACTACTTTCGGTATTGCCGGATGATTCAATTTCATCATCATATGGGGTTCCTGAAGTATTTTTTCCCGAATAGCAGGACTATAATTCCTGTTCGTTTTATCACATAGCTTCATTGCCCATCTCTTGTTGCTCTTTATGTCTTGAACAATATATGTCGAATAAAAACCGCCTCGACCTATCAACTTAATTACTGAATATTTACCGCCAACTACTGTTCCCAAATATTTGTCTTGCTTTTCCTCTTGCTGAAAAGTTTTATCGTATGTATTTGTTTTATTTTGGACAAGAGGCAGAAGAACTTCCGTAATAATCTGCTTGCTCAAAAGAAACCTGAACTCATTAAACGGGTTGATTATCACCGGCTTATCCATCTTAACAAGCATTGGCAAATAGTCTTGAGGGTAGTATCTAATAATTGATGCACTTGGTCCTTTGTTCGCCTCGTCATTGGATGTAAACATCGGCACAAACTCATCACCACTCTCAAGAGCCAAAGTAAGAATGCGCATTTTTACATCCTTTTGAGGCTGCAAAGTATCTCCCTGTTTGAGTTTTGCAACGTCAACATTTCCTAACATTGCCTCAATATCAATTTCAACAGGAAAATACAAAGGAGCATTTGACAGTGCTGCTATAATAAGCTTAAATGCTACTTCATCTTTTCGTTCAGACTTGGCAAATGTTGCCATACCTGCTTCCAAAAACACCAGAGCTTTGGCATCTGCATTTTCTGTAGGTTGTTCAGAATGCTCTCGCTTATCAAAAAACACTTTCTCAGACATTGCAAAGTTGATTTCATCGTTTGCGGCAAGCTGATATTTCTTTCCGGGTTGCATACGAGCACCATTTATCCAAGTACCGTTAGTCGAAAAATCATCACGCAGAAACCACATCTCATCTTCATAAAAGAAAGTTGCCTGCTGCCGAGCAATTGTCTTTTTGCTGTTAAGGGGCAAATCACAAGAGAGGCTTCTGCCAACACTAACTACATCTTTTCGGAATTGTACTGTTTTACCCGTACTCTCAATTGTCAGCCGCAATGTATCGGAATAAAGAATTGTGGTTATATTCGGATCCAACAACACATAATCGGATTCATCAGCTTTTATATCCGTATTATCAGGTTGTATATCAAACGCTGTACTTACGGTTTTCTTCTTTCCGCATTTTGTACATACATAATCTGTACCGCCGGTATATTCTTCAGCGACAATAAAATTGTGTTGATTATTTGGGCAATCCAAAAAATCGTGCGAATCTTCTCTCGTCATCTCCCGAATTACAGCAGTTGCTATAGTGCTCATTCCTTTACTTGTCGGATGAGTTCCGTCAATGGAATCATAAGGCATTCTGCATCTATACAAATCAATTAATTTGCATTTGTTTGAAAATGATACATTTCGTATAATTTCGTTATATTCCTCTATGTGCGTCCCTGAATATTTATGCGGAAATGTGAAATCAGGATTTTTTGACATAAATGTTTCACTCAAAGTGCAACACCAGATCTCGCTATGAGGATAATTCGTTTTGAGTTTTTTCAGCATATTATTATATGCGAGGTCAAATAATTCATTGTCATCTTCACCTAAAAGGCGAGTATCTTTTCCCTTGTTTGCACCAAATGCCCAATCGTTTGTTCCGAGATATACGATAATAACATCAGGCGTTACTGAATTGATGTGCAAAGAGGAAGTACGCTCGTCACTGCACGCAGAAGGAAACAAGCCGATTCTTCCCGGCAGTTTTGTCACTCTGCTTCCGGACCAAGAATTATTAACAAGCAATTCTCCGCCGAAAAATGATATTACTTGCTCCCACCAGGTATCTGCCATTTCACTGACACCGGATTTTACGCAATTATCTCCACTGTAGAAAACATTATATCCCTTAGGATTATATCCATCAAGCGTACTTATTGAATCTCCTAAAATTGAAAACTGCTTTCCAAAATATCTGTTCTTTGCCTGCCAGCCATGAAATTTCTGTTCAACTGCTCTGTCAGCACAATTTAATAATGTTGGCTTTCTGAAAAATCTATATTCCGGAGGTATAGGAAGGATTGAGCATTCGTAAGAATACATACTAAACTGTCCTGTAAATGCACTGAGATTAGGACAATGTTCACCCGTCGGTTTTATTGCAAAAACAATTCTCCTGAAGCATTTAAAATAATCCTGTTCGCAGATGACCTGACGAAATGCCTCGGCTACAATAAGCGGTGGATTCTTAAATGCACCGCATCCAAATGCGCCGAGAATAATAACATCCGCTTTGTTATCTCTTGCAGCCTCAAATATATTTCTTATTCTGCTTTTGAAAAGAAGAAGCAGCGCTGTTGAATTAGTGTATTTCCGTTTTGCAATGTACGGAGCTGCACATGTAATCACATCAACTGTAAACCACATATGCTCCGGTAATATCTGAGTAATATCATTGTCATCTTTGAAAACAGTAATATCTTTAGTATATATCAATCGATCTGAGTAAAAAGTATTTTTAAGGTTACGATGATACTCATAATAGTCATAAAAAACATTTGCATCACAAAGACACGGATAAAGGTTACTGCTTCTGCACAGGCACTCCTCCTGTGCCATAGCTCCATACTGAACTCCGCCTCCGGGATTTTCAGGATTTGCAAAATTTAATACCACAGTTTTTCCGATATGTAAATATTTCCTTGCTGTTGCAAATGTTGTCCCGCTTTCAACGATAATATCAGAATGTTCATTTCTTCGTGGAACATTTGACACAAATCCCTCTTTATATATTTTATTTGTTCTACAGGATTCAGCAGTTTTATCTTTAAGCACATTGCTATGTGCCCTTTTTAATGTGTCTTGAAAACAAGATATTAACTCATTTTTATTCATCATTCTTTTACCATTTTTATTATTACTGTATTTCCCATACAAAGGCAGCGGAATCACTTACATCAAATTCCTTTGGCTGAATCTGAGGCTTCGGCAACATCGGTCTGGGTGCTGCCGGTGCAGACAATATGGCGGTTTCACCCATACCATCTGTACAAATATCAGCTCTTGAGGAAAATTTAATTTCTCTCCAGTCATAATCAACGCTTATCAGCTTGCCAAGCGCTGCGCCGCAACCATTGCATAAAATTTCAGCCCTTCGCTTTGCATTAACAGCGGCTGACTTCAATAATCTGTCGCTGACTGCATCTTTGTCTTTTATCGTAAAAGAAATATCAAGCTGCGGCTCAGAAAAACAGCTTGAAATAGCGTTCAATGCTTTTCCTAAAACAACAGAATCAAAGTCAAATTCAATCTTTAGGCTGTTATTGCACACATATCCCTCAAAATTTTTTTGAAACATTCCCTTTCGATCCCTATATGTACTGTAGTCCATACGCACATTGTAGCTGACTGTTTTTACACTGCCTTTTTCAAACCCTGCTTTTTCCAATGCAGAATTCAGTTCTGTAATTTTACAGGTGTTCTCTTCAATAGCCGCTTCGTATTTTTTATGTTTTGTATCAATTTTTAATGACAGCACTACAAAATCAGGCTCAACAGTGGCTCTTCCGACACCTTTAATTTTTATCGTTCTTGACATTATATTCTCCATTCTGCCGCCAAAGTCAACAAAATATAAATGTTGCCATACGGCTGTTTTTATTTTTTACTTAATTTTGACTTTACAATTATATTAACAAATCTAATTAATATCAGGAACTGCTACAGATTTCTGAAAACAGTTCTTCACAAATCTGATATGTTTCATTATCAAATATAACCATATATACAAGCATATCATTTTCAGTAAGAAATGAACGTATTGTTTCAACAGCTACTTTTAGAGCCTTATCTACCGGATATCCATATACACCGCTTGAAATCAAAGGAAAAGCAACTGAACTGCACCCGTTTTCTTTAGCAAGCGTCAGTGACGCCTTGTAGCAACTCCCAAGAAATTCTTTCTCGCCATTCGTACCGTTTTTCCACTTAGGCCCGACTGTGTGAATTATATAGCGGCAAGGGAGCTTATATCCCCCTGTAATCTTTGCTTGTCCGGTCTTACAGCCTCCGAGTTTCATACACTCAAGCAACAACCGTCTGCCTGCCGCTTTATGAATCGCTCCATCAACTCCGCCACCGCCGAGCAAGGTAGAATTTGCTGCATTGACTATTGCGTCGCACTCAATTTTTGTTATATCGCCCTTGATAATTTTTATTGGCATTCAACCACTCCCTATCTCCAATATTTGTTTCAATTTTTATTATTAATTGCGTCGATTATATTGTTTATTAATTCATACAGAATAAACACAGTCAATAAACCATCAAATATTACCGGTATCCAAGCCGTCGACAAAATAGCAACAAATTCAAAAGTAAGCTTAATAATAAAATGTAAAGCAGAAACTATTATCTCACCTGTTTCAAATTTGAATTTATCCGTGAATTCATAAACTCTGCCGCTGTGACCCGGCTTTGCAATGTCATAAACAAAAATAAAATCCAAAATACATAAGAGCGTTAATACTATTTTTACGGTTAATTCGTATTCAGGAACCCAGACTGTTAAAAGCAAAATGACTTTCGGAACATACACTGCAAATATATTCAAGTTAACCCCCTCTACTCTCTATATAGAAAGACGGCAGTTAACACTACCGCCTTTCTATACTTTTACTGTTTGTTCTCTTTCTTTTTTCTTTTTAATGCAGCTATAAATATAATCAAACCGGCAATCAAAAGAATTCCAAATGCTGATAGAATTACAAGAACAGGATTATTGATAAACTGAATGAACATATTAGTTGTAACAAGAAAATCAACAAAACTTATTTTTGTCTTCTCAGAATCGGATGTTGAGTTATTTGCAGCATCTACAGCTTCAATCTTTAGATTTTGAAGTGATTCAGAGCTTGCAATATCAATACTCATTTTACCGCCGTTTTCAGAAAGTTCCTCTTCAGTATACTCCTTAACAAGTTTATCATTAAGTGTGATTTTTACACTTACCAGAAGATTATCATCGTTTGCAATAATATCAACTGTCTGAGTATCAACATTGTAATGTCCGCCATCTTCCAAATTGTTTACAACAACCTGAGGAATTGTATGGTCAACTACAAAGTTTACCTTTGCTATCGGAGTGTTTGAATACTCAGGATTATTCGTTTCACTGTATGAAACATTTTCAGCCTTATCCGTTGTTGTTATAGCAAGACTGTATGCAGCTTCTTCTTCAAAGTTACTCTTATTTATTTTATAAGTGTATGACTTCCAGCTTACGTTTTTGCTGTCGTTAGATATACGTGTATAATTATCTCCTTCATTCAGCGTTTTTGGCTTACTGATTCCCTTTGTAAGAGAAACTACATATTTATCAACCTTATCAGGATTAATCTCTGTGATAATAATATCTTCATCAACTTCCTTAATATATCCTTTATCAACAATCTGTTGGGTTTCTTCATCAACCATAAATGTTGAGCCAAGACGATTTACAGAGAATAAAAATTCATTATCCTCTATTTTTTCGCCTTTTGCATTTACCATTTCCGAGGTTGTCGTATGGTTGCCCGCCCTATCACTAACCTCACAAGTAAGCTTGTAAATGCCGTCGCTTTCAAGATTGTTTTCAGTATATACTATCTGAGTTTCTGTTCTTGATTCATTGTTAATTTTAAAAGCATTTCTATTATCATCAGCATCAACATCAATTCTATTCAGTTTCATATCATATGAAGATGAATCCAGATTGTGATCAGATGTAGTAAGTGTAAAGCTGATATTACCTTCAGAACCATTATTTGCTGAATTTTGTTCAATTCCCTCAATCTTTATTTCAGGTTTTGTGGTATCGACATAGAAATTCTGTTCCGGTACAGTATTACCAGCGTTACCTGCCATATCATTCACACTGATATTCATAACAAAATGTGCGTCCGTGTTAAATGATACAGTAGCAGTATGAATATCGCCGGAATTACTCCAACCTGAAAGAGCAGGCGCAGTTACAGATTTACCATTATCATTTGCATTACAGCTATATGTAACTCTGTTCTGATCAAAATTGTGCTCAGTAATTGTGACAGTAGCAATTCTGTGTTGGTTATAATAGTTTCCGTTTGTAGACGTATTATAGTCATAAGCAACTTCAATAATAGGTGCAGTTTTATCAATCGTAAACTTAGTTGGCGATACAGAATTTCCGTAGTTTACAGTCTGCGCCGGATTTGATGCTTCATCAGTATATGAAATATCAAATGTATAATCAGCGTCATCATTATAGTCGACGTACGCTGTATGCACATATGAATCAGCGTTTGAATTTCCAGTGTGAGTCCAACTCAACGACGGAATGAATTCTGACCCGTTCTTTGTTGCCTTAACTACAACCTTATCTTCATTAAAATTGCGTTCGGTAATCTGAATAGTAGCTCTTCTGGTATTGTTAAAATACTGAGTATTGTTTCTGTCTGAAGCATTATTGGAATATGATACTTCAATACTCGGATTTGTAATATCAATCCTTAGCTTAGCAGAATCTTCCGCTGTATTTTCAGCATTATCCTTAGCATATACAATCACCTTTACGTTATTGCTGTTATTTAGGTTTGCATCAACAATAATTGAGCCGGTTAGAGATTGTATCCTTCCATCAAACTGTGTTGTGCTTCCTGCAAGAGTACCATTTTGAGTCTGAACACCATTACTGAAAACACTATACTTTAGTTCATCAAGATTAAGTCCTGAACAACTTCCGTGATAATCGCGGTCTGTAATGACGAAGTCTACAACAACATTACCGTTATACAAAGTTTCTCCGTCCTTATCAATTTTGGGATTGTTCGAATTTACATTAAGCTTGATATCAGGTGAAATACCATCAATTTCAGGAGCTGTTTTATCAAGGATAATTTTATCCGAGCTTATTTGTGTTTTATTACCTGCCTTGTCTTCAACATAAGCAGTTACTACAAAATATCTGTCCGGTTCAATATTAATCGGATTTTCATATGCTGTTTTTTCGTACTTACCATCAGACAAATCAACGGAATACTCAAGTTTAAGATCTTCGGAATCAATAAGTTCATCATTAGCCGTGAGGATAATTTCAACTTGCTTATTGCAATACAACGGAGAATCTTTATGCTGTGTGCCAATTTTTACATTATTCACAACATTTTCCGTGCCGACCTCTTTAATCTTGATGTTAAGTTCATTTGGAGATGTTTTATCAATGACAAAATCATTTGCTGCCTGAGTTCCATCTGAATACTGTACAACAGGCTCATTTCCGGCAAGGTCAACAAACTTGTTCGAAATATCAAAAGTGTAGAATGCATCATTTTCAAACAAAATCGTTGCAGTTTGTTTATCAGCACTCCATACATATTTATAATCGGCAGGATTCACATTACCTTTCTTGTTTTTCTCGGTAAGTTTAATCATCTCATTAAGTCCATTGAAATAATCATCACTGACTGCTACAGTTGCTGTTCTTGCAGCATTAAAATATTTTCCATTAGCAACATTATTGTTATTGAAAGATATATTAACAACAGGAGCCGTCTTATCAATTACAAATTTATCAAGGAACTTCTCATCAGCCGATTTTCCGACATTGTTTGTGTACGAAACTTCAAACTTCTTATTGCCTTCATCAGATAGCGTAATATCTGTATAATACTTATTTGAGTCAGTTATCTTGTTCCAATTAAGCGACGTAACATCAATATTTACAACCTCATTGTTTGTTGTTTCTTTGATTACCAGATTATTGCCGGCATAATCTTTTCTTTGACCTAATGCATCGAAGAAAACATCTTCAACCGTAACTCTTACGATAACATTCTCTTTATAATAAGAGATATTATTATGTGAAACAGGTTCTTTTTCATTTTTTATTTCAAGAGTTATTTCCGGTTTTTTCTCACTTACAGCAATTTCTCCCTCATCACTTCCGGTAATTAATCCGGCATTATTGTACGCAGTTGCAACTACCTTGCCTTTATATTCTGCAGGAATAACAAATGAAGTACTTAATTCCTCTGAAGTCTTATTATTGTTGATTTCTTTCAGTTCAATACCCTTATTCAAATTCCATTCACTGTCTTTTGAATCAACAGGTGCAGAATATTCTATTTTATTAATACCTGAATTTACATCACTTGCGGTAATGTTGACTGTTACTTCATCAGAAAAATGGATAATACCTCCTGTAAACAATTCAATCAAATCCTTGAAAGCACCCGCTAATGCATTATTTGTATAGTTTATCTCTAAAGCTTCGGGTTGTGATTTATCAACGCAGAATTCATAAGGAGTTGAAATCGTATCAGGAACTTCCATGTTAATTGAATTTCCTGAGATATCAGTGAATTTCCCGGTAGGATTAATTGTATAGTTAGCATCATCGTTAAAGTAAACTATAGCACTCTGTCTGTCCCATATAATATCATAATTCGGCAAATCAACGTCGTTACCATTTACATCTTTGGCTGTAATGTCAAACATTCTGTCTTCGCTGTTTTGCTCAAACGCATCATTGGGGAATTCAAAATAATCATCTGTAACAGAAATAGTTGCTGTTCTTGAAGCTGAATAATACTTTTCATTTGTAACATTGTTATTATCATAGAAAATCTCAGCATAAGGCTTTGTTTTATCAATAACAAAACTATCAATTACTTTATCATCAGCGTATTTTCCTACATTATTTCTGTAAGAAACCTCAAGCTTTTTATCTCCTTCAGTCGTTAATGTAATATCAGTAAAGTATTTATTTGTATTATCTATTCTGTTCCAGTCAAGAGAAGCAACGTCCGGCGAAACTGTTTCATCGTTGTTTGTTGTTTCTTTGATTACCAGATTATTGCCGGCATAATCTTTTCTTTGACCTAATGCATCAAAGAAAACATCTTCTACAGTAATACGAACAACTACATCCTCTTTATAATAATCCTTGCCATTATAGAATCTTGGTTGATCTTCGTTGATTATACGAAGATCAATCTCAGGTTTTTTCTCACTTACCGAAACTGTGCCTTCTGCACTTTGGGTAAATAAATCAGCTTTATTATATGCTGCCGCCTGAATTTTTCCTTTATATTCAGCTTTTATAGGAAACTCTAATGAAAACTCTTCGCTGATTTTATCATTATAAACTACCGTATTGTCTATACCGCTAAGACCTGTTTCTTCACCATTTGCAGGAGCAGAGTATACTATTCTGTCAATACCTGAATTTACATCTCTGGCTGTAATCCTTGCTGTTACTTCATCAGGGAAACATACAATTCCACCCGTGAACAATTCAATTAATTCAGCAAACGTTCCTGCAAGCCCTTCGTCTGAGTGTATATACTCAATTTGTAGATATTCAGGATCAGATTCGTCAACGCAAAAGTTGTAATTATCATAAGAACCTTCTGTCAGTTTATATTCATTCCCTGCTAAATCAAGGAATTTATCGGTAAATTTAAAACTATAATCCGCATCACCGCTAAAAAAGATTTTGAAACTGTTACCACCGCATTCAATTATTGGTAATTCAACATCATTACCGTTAACATCTTTTGCCGAAACATTAATCATACTGTTATCAGCTTCAAAATTGCCGTCAACAACGGTGATAACAGCAGTTCTTTGTTTGCTGAAATAATTTCCGTTAACAGAATTTATATTATCATATTCAACTTTTACTTCAGGTTTTATTTTGTCAATGATAAATTCATATGGATTGTTAGTACCTTCACTGCATTCTAATTGACAATTATTCTGAGCAAGGTCTTTGAATTTATCTGTAGCTTTGATTGCATAAATGCCATCTTCGGTAAATTCAATGGTAGCCGTGTTGCCGCTCCATTCAACTTCCGGTGCATTAATTTCTCCTGTAGTATTTTGGGCAGTTACCACAATCATATCCGATGTTCCGACAAAATTATCGTCATCTACTGTAATTGTTGCTACTCTTGAGTCTGCATAATATTTTCCGTTTGAAACTTTATTATTATCAAATGAAATAGTTGCATTAGCATTTGTTGTGTCTACAATAAAATCATTTGCAAATTTTGTGCCTTCTGCATAGGCTATGTCGGAAAATTCATTACCGGCTCTATCAGTAAGCTTATCGGTTATCTCAAGCGTATAATGAGCGTCTTCTGCAAATTCTATGGTAGCCGTATTACCGGTCCATTTCACAATTGGCACATCTAATTTTTCTCCTGACGCACTTTCTGCCGTAATTACAACCATTTCATCAGTAGGAGTAAAGTAATTATCCTTAACCTTAATAGTTGCAACTCGTTTTGCATCAAAGTAACCGTTGTCCGAATTATTATTATCAAATGATAATTCTACTATAGGTTTTATATTGTCAACTATAAATTTATTTGGATGTTCTGTGCCGTCAGCAAACGATACATTTGCAATATTTCCTGCCTTATCAATAAGTTGATCTGTTACATTTAATGTATACTCACCTTCAGTATCAAAGACAACCGTTGCTTCATTTTTAATCCATTTTATTTCGGGACTTGGTATTTCACTGCCAATTGAATTGTAAGCAGTTACATTAATCATACCGTCAGCACTCACAAAATAATCTTCATCAACGGTAATCGTTGCTTTTCTGGAATTTTTAAAATATCCGTTTACATTTTCGTTATTGTCATATCTTACAGTAACCTCGGGAGCTGTTTTATCAATTACAAACTCATCAGCATACTTAGTGTTACTGTCAAATTTAATTGTTCTGGCATTACCGGCCTTATCCTTGAGCGCATCGGTAATATCAAATTTATATTCAGCTTCTTTGACAAAAACAATTTCAGCTGTATTACCGTTCCACTTAACCTGCGGAGGCTCAATAGCTTCTCCTTTAGCATTTTTTGCAGTAATGGCAATCATTCCGTCTAAACTTTCAAAATTTTCTTCTTCAACAACAATCGTCGCAGTTCTTGATTCATTAAAGTATCCGTTACTTGAGTCATTGTTATCGAATGAAACAGTAACCACGGGATTTGTAACGTCAAACACAATTCCGTCTGTACATATATATCTGTAGTTTCCAAAAGGATCAATGAGCTTTGCATATACAACTGTTTTTGCGTTTTCATTTTTTATTTCAAATTCCGAACGATATTCAATCCATTTATCATCAGCAATTGCATCAAGATCTTCAACTGATTTGCTTTCTCCGTCAACTGCTTCTCTGTCAATATAATATTGTACAGTAACTTTGCCAAGGTCTCTGCCTGACTCAAATACATCAGACTCAACATCAGTCGCAGTTATTTCGAAGCTTGATGAAGGAGTATAAAGATTAAACGTAATTACCTGTAAAAACTTATTGAAAATTTCCTCAAATGCATTAGAAATAATTTGACCTGTTGGTGCTGTTTTATCAAGAAATATATTTGTGTCAATTATATCAGACACAGCACCCAAAAGTCCCTCTTCAGCTTTTTCGTATCTCAATACAATTCTTGGGTTATTTATATTGCTGTTAATTGTAATACTATCCTTAAAATCAAGAACAGTATTATTATCTGAATTTTCATCATATAATGCTATACTATAGTTTTCAGCAGGTGTAATTGTAATGTCATCTACATACCTTGTATCATCATTTTCGTTCGCTTTTTTTCCTGTGACTGTAAAAGCAGGATTCTCTAACGGCTTGAAATAATCAAGTATCAGTATAAATTCTGCCTTAGCGGCGTTATAGCAATCATCTTCTGCGATACTTGCAACTACTTTGATACCGTCTGTATTCTTCTTCAAAGCCGTTACCTTATTTCCGTCAAGTTTTGCATAACCGCTGAATTCTTCGAAAATTGAATATGTTACGCCGCTTAGCTCAACCGGAGGATGCATATCATACGAACATCCTACGTTTAGAGTCATACTATCATTTTCATAGAAGAAATCATTTCTGTCAGCTTTGTTAACCTTAACAGTAAAATAAATCTCTTTGTCGTTATAATTTTTAGATGTTACGGTGACTTTTATGGTAAATACTCCCGATCTATTTGCTCTGAATATACCATTTTCATCAATTGAACCCGCACCGGATATAGCTGTTTCATTATCATCAATTGCTTTTTGTTCTGTTATCTCATACTTTGCAGAATAATTATCGGCAGTAACCTTAAAGTTATCAGAACAGTCCACCTCTAAATCAGAGGAATATACTACTTCTTCAGACTTAACATCGTCATCCGAAAGCACCATATCTGCTTTCTTAACAATAACTTCGTAACTTATCTCTGTATCTGTTAAATTTGTAAGATTCTCCACATTTGCCGTAATTTTTACAGGCTCATCAGATACAGATACTGCCTTAACCGTTCCGTCATCGCTTACTTTTGCAACTTTTTCATTATCTGATGTATAGGTTACAACAGCATCGGGATTAGATGCTTTATCATAATCAACGGGATTACTAAATGTTGTTCCGTATATAACTTCTACGCTGCTTTGGGTATTCAAAAACTTAAGATAATCTTTACCATTACCCTTTTCAACTATTAGCTCATATTTGGCAGTTGCTTCAAAATATTTATCATTCTCAGCTACAGTAGCAATAATATATGTGTTTCCGGCTTTCACAGACTGTATTTTTCCATCTACTATTTTTGCAATATTTTCATTCTCAGCTCTATAGCTTACAACATCATCAGTTGTAATGCCGGAAAGCTTAAGCGGACTCGCTGAGTTTCCGAATGTCATTGTTACAGGAGTTTCTCCGATAAACGAAAGTTCTCCTCTGTCAGTTTTGCAATATACAGTATATGTATCCTCTGCCACAGCTTCGTTATTCAGAACATCTTTAACACCAAAGTTTACAGTATGTTTACCTAAAACATCTGTTTTATATGTAAATGTATCATCAGTTGAAATAATACTTATCAAATTCTCATTCTCAAAAACCTGAATATTGTCAATATATTCTGACAATGAACCTTCAAGGCTAAAATCACTAAAGCTGACAAGCTGAACATCTTCGCCCGGTTTTACAGTTGAAGGATTATTCTGTTTTTTTACTTCAACCGAAGTACTCTTAAAATCAGAAATTGATTTTTCGGATTTAGCAAGATTAATAAATATATGATTAGAAAGCTTTGGATCAATTGCTAAATCTTCAGAAAGCTTAATATCCTCATTATCAGAATTTCCTTCCCACTTATCTTCCGTAGTCAGAATTGCACCTGACGCATCATTTGGGATAGAAAAATTCCAAAAAATGTTCTTACCATTTGTTGCCGGACTTTTGTCTTCAACAAAGCCATTTTCATTATTATTGTTCCACCAGTAACAATACACCTTGTTTACATTCGATGAAACAACCGTGAATGTCATTGTTTCTCCTGCCACAACACTTTCATATGAATCAGCTGCCGCAGTTGCAATTAGTGCTACTACATTTGCTGACATCAAAATCAAAATTGCAAGCAATACTGAAACCATACGAAATGCAATTGATTTAGCTGATTTATTCATTGTCCTCTCTCCTCTTTTTTTCGATTAATTTATTAAAAACTCTGCCATTAAATATACAATGTAGATTGGCAGAAATAAAAATCACACCAAATAACAAAGAAAAAACAAAAGTATTTCTAAAATTTATAATGGCAAATACAACAATAAGTATTAGTGAAAGAATAAAAATCAAATCTATAAATACGGAATATCGATTACTGAAAAATGAAATAACTCCAATTCTTCCCTTCTTTTCAGATTTTTGCATTCCTCTGTAAAAAAATATTAAGTATATATATCCTGTAATTATTCCAATCCAAAGCACAACTGAAATAAATACTGAAAAAAACTTTTTGCCTCCCATTGCGTTGTAATCAGTCAACGGAGTAAGAATTATTGCAATTGTACTCACAAATAACATAATTATTGAAATCTTTAATAAAGTCATACTTTTTTTCATACAGCACCCCATTAAGCAATAATCTCGTCGCTTACAAACAGCACAATCTCAGCTCTGATTCTGAAATCAGAAACATTAACAGGCACATTATCACATAACACGCTTGTTTCATCACTCAATACAGTGGTCTGCTCTGTATACACATTATCAGACACAATAGTTCCCTGATTATTATAAAAATCAGGCACAGTATTTTCGTTTATAAGCACACTTGTTTCTGCTGAATCTGTATCAAGCACATCTGTTTTTTCACCAAGATGTTCACTATTTAATCCGGCAGTAGTTACGCCAACAATGAGTCTATCAGTTTTGGGCTTTGAAAGTTTCGATGTATCGGTCATTTTTTCTGTAATCTTAGTTCTGTTTTTATTTGCACTAACAGATCTATTCTTATTTATATAATTACCGTCCCTGATTTCTGAAATAGCTTTTCTTGCAGTAGCACCGCTTAAATCTCCAATTACTGCAGGTATTTTTAGAACAAAAAGTAAAATAACCGAAACAACAAGAAATATTCCTGCCAAAACAAGTCCAAAAATAAAGATAAAATTAAATTGCTCATAAGTTAAATTCATTCCGTCACCTGTTTCTGTAATTGTTCTCAATTTTGCTGATAATAATAGAAAAATAATCTGAAATATCTGTTTGCAGTCCGTTGTTATCAACTGTTGTAAACTGTTCTTCAATCAATTCTTTCATGCTTTTTTCCGCATTTTCATATGTTTGATAAATCAGTGATTTAATATTTTCAACCATACTTATCAGTGAACTACTGTTTATTGACTCAAGCTCTGCAAAAGATTCACAGTTGCTGTCAATTTCACCAACGATTTCTTTGCATCCTAAAGCGGTCGCTTCATCGTCATTTGAAGTTTCGCAAATTGTATAAAGATTATTGAGTAGCTTCCATAATTCTTCATACTTGGTTTTCAATTCTGCTTTTCTTGCAGTCTGCTCATTTTTGCACTGACCAATTGAGTAGTATATATTTACAAATTTCGCTTCATCCGAATCGGTATTACCAGCAGAATCAATATACCTCTTAAACCATTCGGAAGCCTTTGACTCTGCCTTCGTACTGCTATCGTAATGATACCAACAGCTAATCCCGGCTTTCATACAGAATTTTTCGAATCCTTCTTTATTATTGTTGCGAAATTCTGTTAATGGTTGAATTCTTTTCTCGTTTGCTAATGACAGCGAATCCAAATCAGTAACTTCAAGTACTGACAACGAGTTCTGCTCGGGATTACCGTTATCATCTGTCGTAAGATACAAATCAAGCAACCCGTTATAGAATTCTTCATTTGTCGGATCAAGCGAGATTGCTTGTTTATAAGCTGTTGTTCTCTGCTCTTTTGTATTTGTTTCGTTGGACGCCTCTGCAATATACGTATCAATATTCTCTGCTTTCTTATTCTGTGCACTTGAGTACCCAAACAAAGAAATTCCAAGACTTACAAATATCATCAAAACTGATGCAAAAAACAGTCCTAATTTACGCTTTTGTTTTTTTCTGTATTTTTCATCTATAGTATCATAATGCTCAAGAGCATACATTAGCTCCGCACATGATTGATATCTGAGTTCAGGATCGTTTTGAGTACATTTCAGAATAATGTTTTCAAGTCCGGCCGACAGCGCAGGATTACGTTCCCTTATTGGCGACATTACATATGGTTCGGTTGCGGGATTGTGGTTTGTAACCAAGTGATACATTGTAGCACCAAGACAATAAATATCAGTTCTCGCATCAGTTTTTGCATTTGCACCAAACTGTTCAGGTGCAGCATAACCCCTTGTACCAAGACTTATTGTATCGTTAGCATCGGCAATCTTTATTTCTCGTGCAGTACCGAAGTCAATAAGCATTATATTACCGTCAGGCTTAAGCATAATATTAGCCGGTTTTAAGTCACGATAAATAATAGGTTTTTCTCTCGTATGAAGATAGCCAAGTACATCACAAAGCTGCATTCCCCATTCTATAACCTTTTCCTGAGGCTGTGCTCCAAACTCCTTGAGTATTTCGTTTAAATCGTTACCTTCTATGTAATCCATAACAACAAGATATGTATCGTCCGTTTCGATTACGTCTACAATTGTAGGTAGGTTGGGATGGGACAGCTTTTTTAACATCTCCGTTTCGGCAATAAGGCTGTTCTTTTTTACTTCAAGATTTTCTTCTCCAACCTTCCTGACCTCTTTAATTGCCCACGATTTATTTGCTCTTTCGTTTCGGGCAAGGTAAACGACACTCATACCGCCCTTACCGACAATATCAAGTATCCTGTATTTGTTATCGACAAGTTGTCCTATTTCTAACATTTAAAAACCCCTTAAAATGTTCTGATAAGAGCTGCTGTAATATTATCCTTTTCCATCCTTTGTTTATTGATTTCAATAAGCTGACGGATGTTTGAACTCATAGTGTTTACATCGTTATTTGAACTCGGTGAGAAATAATTGAATATCTCTTCATTGCTGATTTTATGTCTGAAGCCGTCGCTGCAAAGCATATATGTAGCGTTCTCCAAAGGAGTACCAAAGAAAAAATCAGGATTTACAATCTGAGAAGCGCCTATACACTGAAGGAGAACACTGTTTCTCGGATCATTTTTTGCCTGTTCCTGCGTAATTCTGCCGTATTTAAGCTCTTGGGCAACTACAGTTTGGTCTTCTGTCAATTGCTTGACACTATTGCTTATTTCGTAAACTCTTGAATCCCCTACGTTAATAACATAATACCTTTTGCAGGTTATCAAAATTGCAGAAATAGTTGTACCAAGATTAAAGCCATTATCAGCTCCATAGCTTTTAATTATTTCGTTGTTATTCCTGACAATTTCAGTCCATTGCTCACGAATAATTCCGTCATCAAGCCCTGATGAAAGAAGTTTTGGGAAATCGTTTTTAAACCAATTAACCATAGCGTTAATTAAGGTTGCACTCGCGAGCTCGCCTTTTGCCAATCCACCCATTCCGTCACACACTACCCCGAACGCAATAGGTTCATTTCCTGTATCTGCAATCAGCACAGCCACACTATCCTGATTGGTTTTTCTTGTATTGCCGATGTCAGTATCGGCAGAAATAATAAAATCCATTTTATTACCTCAATAATTAGAAAGCTTAAATTCAAATTCTTCATTTGCAAGCTTAAAAGTATCTCCGCTGTGGAGTTCAACTTCTGTGCTGCTTGTAATAATATCACCGTTAACATATGTGTGATTGCGTGAATTATTGTCAATTATAAAGTATCTGCCATCTCTGTGCAAAATATTTGCATGTCCTCGACTGACATAGGAATTATCGCCTATAAAATAATCTACAAAACTTCTTTCTTTACCTATTCTGAATACAGGCTTGTCAACATTAATTCTTTCATTGTTTCTAAGGCGAATTATAAACGCTTTTTTTACGTTTGTTTCAGTGGGATTCTGCTCATTGCTGAGTACAACTGTTTCGCCTTCTGCTCCCCCGCCAAGCACAGTAGTTTCTCCGTAATTCATCGATGATTCAGATGGTGTGATGTTGGTTTGATATCCCTGACTTACCGCCTGCTGATGTTGTACATATGTATTATTTTGAGGAACACTATATTGTTGCTTCGGTGTTCTGCTTTGCTCCTGCCTTGTTTGCACAGTTTGACCAGGAATTGCAAATGACTGGTTTTGCTGATTAGGTATAGCAACGTCTTTACCGGAAATAACTGCATTTTGTTGATTACCAGACGCACCATAAGCTTGTTGTGATTTTTTAGCCGCCTTCTGTGCTTTATACTTAGCAGCATTTTCTTTGTTGTAATGCTGAAGTAAATAAAACATTGACATTGGCTTTTCTTCCGGATTTACCGAATCGGAAGATTGATTATTTTTCGAAACAGTATTGTTTTGGGGTACGCTATATTGTTGTAGCTTATCCTGTGTAGAATTCTGACTTTTTTGAGACTGAGCCTGACGTTTTTTATCTTGATATGAATATGTGTTCTGAGCATTATTGACAACGGACTGCTGAGATACTGAAGTCTGAACGATATTTTGTACGTTGTTAGTTGTTTTTACCACTTGTTGAGTGGTCCTTGTACCGTTCTCAAAATTACGATTTACTCTCTCAGTAGAATGATTACTTGTTAAAATTGTATTCTTTTCAATACTGTTCAGAAGTTTTTTAAACTCTTCCAAAGAAAACACAGGGCTGCTGTTAAGATAATTAATAATTCTGGCTACATAATCACAGTTTTCTGTCTGGTCGAACTGTGTGTTGAACATAATATTTTTGAAGAAAGCCCCTAAATCATTTATAGTGTTGTTTGCTCCGACAACAGGCAAGCATACAAGCACTGTATTGCAAGTCGAAACATCAGCAAAGATATAGTTAAGGTCTAAAACAACACTATTAGCATCTATCATATAGTCCTCGGCTGATGTCAACGCATATACTATTCCGGAAAATACTCCTATTAAACGTTTCTTATTAACTATTCCCGCAAAAAACTGTTTCACCGATATTTTAGCTGAAACATCGTATTTAATATACTTTGTAGTATTCATTTGAGTAAACAAAGTTGTCGCAAGACCATTGATTTTATTATTAGTAATCATACCCAGACTCAATGTGTCCAGAGAATCTTCAGGCTTAACCTTATAGACCAGATATGTATTTGTTCCTTGATTTTCAAAATAAAATTCTTGCATTGATTCTACCTCTTGCTATTTCCATAATTTTGAACAAGCTTTCTGTTCAACCGGAACGTTTCCAACACTCCAAATGTTAAAATCATACTCTAATTCATATTTTAGTACAACGTAAAGTGTATCTCCACTTATATATGAATCTGTAAAATCCAAACCACTCAATCCATTTACAACATTCATATTTTTCAACATTTCGTCTGCCTCATCCTCATCTCCGCCTGCTAAGTATCCGATAAACCTATTTCTAACAGCAGCTTCAATAGTGTCATCTTCGCCTTTATCCCATTTTGACGTACTTGTAAAACTATTATCATTAGACGGGCGCCCAAAAAATCCAGAAAGAAAACTAACTATATTTTCCTCAATCGTGCCAGTATGTCCTCCATCAATTGAATTCCTTTCTGTAGAATATACGTCCAACGATAAGCTCTCAGAAGTTTCCAAAACAGCATGTGCAGTTGCATTTTGAGCCATAAACATCACAAATAAGCTGGATAACAACAGCATCAAAATTAAAAAAGATAACACTGAAACGCATGCTTCAAGTGTAATTGCACCTTTATTCTTGTTTTTCATAATTAATATCCTCTAAAACATCTTCTATCAAATGTAAATAATGACGAATCCGTTAATGAAGGTAACATCTGTTTTATACTGACATTAACATTACTGTCAATATATGTATAGCTTTTTCTTAAATCAAAAGTATATGTTGCAGAGTTTTGATTATAGTAGTAAAGGGTTTCCATTTGAATTAGATTACTTATTCTCGCTATTTGTTGTTCCTTTGTAACTGTTAATAGCAAAATCATAAAGCAATATTCTCTATAATCAAATGAAATCAATCCATTTAAATATTTTGAAACACCTTTCTTTAATTCACTATCCTTATTACTATCTGATGAAGTTTGTTTTTCATTCCAACTTCTTAGTGTTCTTTGATAATCATAATTCTCATCAGCAGCACCAAATGAGTTTACTAAACCTGATTTTAGTGACTCCTTCTGCTCTGTTGTAAATTTACATATAGATATCAATTTCTCAAGCAATCCAGGAAATCCTGATGGTGATAAATAAATATCGGTTTCCCAGAAAGGTACTTCACCGCCATTAACTAACAGAATTGTGTCTGCAAGCGGTTCAGCAAAAATCATTAATACCATTACAATCGGATATCCAAACGTTGACGCTGCTGCCAAAGATTGAATTTCCGGATCGGACAAAACAGGAAAAATATCTAATAATAGTCTAAATAAATATATTACACAAGACGTATATAACTGATTTGATATTTCACTATTACTTCCGTAAAGAACATATTCGAGTTCTGCTCCACTAAATGTAATATCATCTCCTGTACCTTCAACAAATGCAGAAATCGCATTAACTAATGCTGAAAAATCATCAAAAAGAGTTGCATTGCCGCCATGTTCGCCTTGGCTTGGCAATGAATTGGTATTTAATGAATATCCTGCCATCGTTTTAAAAGATACTCCACTGCCATTATCGTCGGTTCTGCACGGCAAATTATAAGCAGTATAGGTACTATAGTATAGTCTATCGTACCCGGAAAATAAATTTACAATATTATTACAAACATCTAAAGCAAATTGTCCAATATCCCGAAGTAAATTAATAGTTGTCTGTATTAATTCAGCTATTTTTTTCAAAGCTGATATCAATTTTAAAGTAATAATATCTTCAACAAATTCACCTGCATCTTTAACCAATTTTCCTATATCTTTAACTACGGCAATAACTCCACCTTCTGCCGAATCACTTCCCGGTAAGCCACCGAATATTCTTTCGTAATAATCAGTATCAATATTAGCTGATAATTTAGAATCATAAAATGCGCTGAATTTAAATATGGAATCAAAGAATGAAGTAATTCCATCAATTAAAGCTGACAAAGAGCCTTCTTGCAGTTCCTTCTCTTGTTGATTTATAAATTCATCTACATTCTCTGATTTAACATATCCATTTATTTCTGAAGATTTATACTCTAACGGAGTAATTTTTCCAGTATCTTTTGTAATACTATTTGCACTTAAGGTATTCACTTTGTTTTTTAACGAACTAAAACCATCAATAATAACTCCGAAAACAGCGTCATTATATTGATTAGATGAATTATTCCATCCATTACTTACATTACTTAACCCTTTTTTTGATGCATCCGCAAGTCCTTTTTCGGTTTGAAGTTCAGCCATTTCATTTTCAAGCTCTGCACGAGCATTAATTGCATCAGTATATGCTGTGTTTGACTCATTAAAGCCTTCATCTTCCATTCTTTTAATGTCAGCATTTTTTTCATCAAGAGCTTGTTTTTTCGAGCCAATTTGCTGTTCTAAAGTAATTGATGTCGAAATAGCACTCGTAATGTCACTCTGAATATTTGAAAGTGCAGATGAACTGTCAGACATTTTCTCCTTATATGTATTCATATTGTCCACAATATCCTGGATAGTAAATGCATATTCTTTCTGTGTATTCGTAACACTTTGTCTTAAGTTGTTTATGTTTTCGTCATAATTTAAGGCCTCTTCTTCATCATCCGGTCTATCTTCTTTGAGCGCTTCAATAAGATCATTTACAGACTTTTCAAAAGCATCGTATTTTTCATTGTAGTCGGACTTAAGTGAATCCAAATTATCGGCTGCCGCTTTAATTTCTTCTGTTGATTCTACAAAAGTAATAGTATTGTCGATTGCATCAGATGCATTTGTAAACAAGCTAATAATATTATCAAAATTTTTAATATTCTCAAAGCATTTTAACAAACTTGACAAATCTAAAAAATCAGTAGCTAACTCTGTCGGAGCATTTAATTTACAAAATTCGAGAATCTGATCACATAATACTTCCCTGTCACTCAAAGGATATTCACCTTTGGCGTTGATACTATTCACTGCAATACTATCACCCATTATTCCTGCATTTGTATTAAGATATTCGCTGAACTTAGTATTTATATCAATATCTTGTGACACTCCCAAAAGACCCCATCTTTTTTGAAGGTATTCGTCATAGTGTGCAAGTGTTGAAACTGACGATACACCTGCTGCTTCATCATATTCAGATACAGCACTATTGTATCTTCCGGATTCAACCAAAATCATTGCTATTGATAAAAAAGGTGTAAGTAATACGGCTAAAAATAATGAGATTGCACCCTTAGCACCATTTATATATCTTAATGGATTTATAATGCGAAATATCTTTTTCATAAAAATCACCATTAATTAAAAATATTATCAAACAAACTAAACACAGAATCTATTGCATCAATAATTTCAGCATCTAATATATTAGTCTCTAACTGATTATCAATAAAATTAGCTGTATTTACATAATCAATAATGTCAACACAATCAGCATAAGCTTTTGTTTCATATTTTATAGTACTGTCAAACCCAAAATAAGAAAGAATATCACCTAATGGAACTGAATACTCACCTTTAATAGTTACTGTAATGTGTCTTCTTGATATATTATCTTTTTCAACTGCTACTTCAATCTCAGGTTCGCTGACATTTTGAGTGAAAGTTGTTTTTGATAATCTGTCTGAAGCATATTCCTCAATCTGACGTCGTACTGCGTTTTCTAAATCATCTTTTCCTATTAAATATCTGTAATCCTCAACTTCAAGTAACTGTTCCTTGGTAATATATCCTGATGATATCTCTTTATCAGTAAAACGATATGTTTGTGCAAACCTTGCTGCAGATTCATTTGCAATTGTCTGGATATTCCAACGCTGA
The DNA here is from genome assembly GCA_019415925.1 of Clostridiales bacterium. Lineage (GTDB taxonomy): Bacteria > Bacillota > Clostridia > Oscillospirales > Acutalibacteraceae > Ruminococcoides. The sequence goes on along the minus strand of DXYG01000018.1, from coordinate 8,487 downwards.
AATAAAACGGAAAAAATAGCTAAGACAAAAAACAGGAGCATAATAGTAACTGAGTAAACTATTAAAGACTCAAGCATTATTTCACCTTTATTATTCTTGACACCAGATTTAAGTTTCATGATCTACTCCTAATCATAATCTTATCCATACATTATAAACTGTTAGAATAAAAATCACAGAGATTAAAATTGTCAGAAAACAGCCTAACGGTCTTGTCCCACTTCTAACCTCAACATCAAAAACACGCTTTCGAGGATTTTGGGGGTTATAATAAACTGTGATTGAATGAGGTGCTCCGGAAGAAGTTCCGCTCTTCGAATTGAAATAAAAACTTTTATAATAATTTTTTCCATTTACAGAATATTCGTATTTTGCCTTAGTTGTATCATTTTGATAAGCAGAACCGGCGGTATAGTCTCCGGAATTAACTCTTGAACTGACCTTATATGCTTTTGTATAATTTCCCTGCTCATAAGCCTTCTTTATAAACTTCTTCTTTCCGGAATATCCGAAAAGACACAATTTTACAAATAGAAATATTGCCAAAGGTAAGGCAATTAAAAGCACAATCCTCATTTTTATTTCATTATCCAAAAAAATCGCTCCTTAAAACATAAAGCTTAAAATCTGATATGTATTCTCAGTAATTGTAACAATACTTACTTCATCTGAATTAAAATAGAATGCATCTTCAAATTCATAATCAATTACTAAATCGTAAGATTCATTAATATATCCCCACAGATTTCTGTCATTACAAACTGCAGCTAATTTATTTGAAAAGCTCTTCGCATTGTTATATGTAGGGTCAACAACTATTTTTCCGTTCACATCTACAAAACCCCATTTATCATTATTCATAAAAGCAATGAGATTTCCATCTATACATATATCAATATCATCACATTCAAAATCGCTTATTTGCGATAAATCTTCTTTGTATAAATGATATTTATCATTTTCCATTGCGATAATAATACCGGACTGTAAATGACAACCATACAAGTCCAGTTTAATATCTTTAAATGTTTTATCAGACACTTTGTCGCCTTTGCTATCAATAATATACCATACGTCGTCTTTACATACAGCTGCAGTATCGTTAAAAAATGAACCGGCTTTATCAAATTCGCCCTTTAAAAATTCTCCATTCATATTAACATATTTCCAATTTCCATCTATTTTTACGGGAGTGTACCCGGTCGATTCATCTAAAATACCGGCTTCTTCTATATCAAAATCAAATCTTGCTCTTGTAACCCCTTTTTCATCAAGTATTCTGGTATCTATATTATTTTTGTAAAATCCTTTTCCCTTATCATTCATTAATCCTATATATTCATAATCAGTATCAATCATTTCACCTTTTCCATCAAGTAAAGACCATTTATTTCCTTCATTAACTGAAATATATCCGTTCAAAGACGTATAGACATCATCATATAGTTTAAAATTAACCTTTGTTTTATATGTTAATTCATTATAAATACTATTAAGTTCTTCACTTTTTGCACCAAAATTAATACCCTCTTTTACACATTTATATGCTGCCTTATAATTAGACGCATCTAAATACAGATTAGCAGTAGTCGCCCAGAAATCCGCTTCTTTTGGATATTCGGCAGAAGCTGTTTCCATATCAGCAATGTAACTGCTTCTTACTGTTGGTGTATGTTCTTCTTTATAATACTTATCATACACATCTTTTATTTTGTAGTAAGTATCTTTATCGCCTTTATATTCAATCGATTTTTTATAAAATTCGATAGCTTGTTCGTACAATCCATCTTCTATACTGATTTCTGCAGACTTCATATATTCACTATAAGAGGAGATGTTTTCTCCCAGTCCACGTAAAGCAGAAATCCAAGAGAAAGCTATCAGAAAGACTAAAAATACCGGAATTATTACTTTAGAAATCTTCATATTCAATCCTCCTTTTTTAATACAAACTAAGTAATAACATTATTAGGAAACCAATATAAATAAAGGGCCCAAATGGTAACCGATCTTTTGATGTTTTCTTTTTTAAGATCAGCAATAATATAGCAACAACCACACAAACAAATAACGACAATATCAGAGTTGAAAAAACAAGATATACGCCACACATAAATCCGATTGCGGAAATCAGCTTAATATCTCCCATACCAATTCCGCCCTTGGAGATTTTATCCGCAATCATAAGAATTAAGAAGCATATAAAACAACCTAATATTGAGCTAATTAAAAATTTCAAAGCTGTATCTGTAAATATAAATTCATAAATAAAGAAAAGCACCCTTACAATCATTAAAACAGCAGGAATAAAATTTGGAATAATCTTAACTTTTATATCAATTATTGCAGAGCATAGTACTGCCAGATAAGATATTCCGATTTCTATCATTGCTAATACTGATATTGCAGAAATAGACACTATATATGTTACAATTCCGGTAATAAGAATTATAACCGCAATACAGACAATATATTTTTTATCAGTACTATACAAACTGATTTTGGATTCATTTATATCAACAGAGGCATTTATTTCATTGATTTTTTTATTCGTATAATTACCCATATATAAAATCAGGGTAAAAGATAACGAAATCATAATAATTACATAAACCAAAGATATCAAAATATAACCTCCGACAAATCTCGATTTACGGGGATAAAATCCATTTATCCCCGTAGTGAAGTTTAATTTACCATCCCTTATTTGGGATAATTGAATAAGCTGCTATTAAAAACTCTTATCTACCACCGTTTTGCGAGAAAAATGTACCGATATTTCTATCCACCCATTCAAGAATCTGATCCTTAAACACAAGGAAAACTCCTGCCAATGCTAATGCGATACCAAGAAGTACAAGAATAGAAATAAAATTTGTATCACCCCTCTCCTCATTAAAGAAATTGTAGATATCATATCTTGTCTTAATGATAAACATATCTAACTTTTTCTTGAGTTTCATATTGTTTCCTCCTTTCTCCTAACATTTTCATTTATTTTGTAAATCAATCAAAATGACATACTCTGCATTGCAGCAACAATAATTATCATTATTATACCTGCAAACATAATTCCGAGTGGAATTATAAGTTTTCCTGATGCAATTTCACCCTTTTGCAACATTAACTGGCGTTTGTGAGTCCATAATTCTGATGCCTGTGACACTAAGAAAAGAGTCAGCTCACTATTACCCTTTTCCAGACCTTGAATCAAAGCACTTGTAAATTTTTTGATTTCCTGAGAGTCTGAAAGTATACCGAATTTATTTATTGCGACTTGATCTGAATCTCCATTTTCCATATTCTCGCATGTTTTCTTCATAAGGTCATACAAAGCCCCTTGTTTTCCGTACGCAACCACTTTCCATGCGTCTCTCAGCACCATTCCTGAATTTATCAGCAGAGAAAGTTTTGAAACCATATTGGGAAATTCAATCTCACATTCTTCTCTGCGTTTTATTACAACATCCTTTATCTTTGAAATTGATTGATACCATACTGCTAATATTCCTAATCCTGTAATAGCAAGCACAAACAGTGAGGCTGTAAAATCAAATAAACTACTTATAGCTAAGCCAAGCGTTAAAACTACTAACGATGAAGTCAGAAACTGAGCCCAAGCGAGATTTGCATAATATACATAATATATATTATCCCATACAAGTTTTGCTCTGTTTTTTAAATCTCTCTCAAGTTTTCCTCTTAATCTTAAAAAAGGAATGCTATTTAGAAAGAATCCAATTATATACAAATCCTTAAGGAAATAATCGGAAGAGTCTAAATTCTCAACCATATTATTATATTGTTTTCCCTTAAGCAGTCCTAAACAAACCATAACAACCGATATGGTAGACAGAATAAGTAAAATTATCTTAAAAAACATATAAATCATCCTTTTATATCTACGATTTTCTGCCCATATTTATAAGCTCCCACAAAAACACCAATAGCAATAATATTTACTATAACACCAATAGGAGTTGTGAAATTCGTCGCAAAGGACTGATTTGTCAGTTTTAGTAATGCCACAACAGCTATAGGCATTATACTCATAATATTATGTTGCATTTTATTAGACGTTAGCTTTGTTTCTATTTCATCTGATACAGCTATCTTTTCGGTTATTAAGCTATGCGTCCTGTTAATTACCAAGCGCATATCACCACCGTTACGATAACACACCTCAAATATATCCGCAAAGCTTTCTATATCTTCATTACCACTGCGATTACCAAAATTTCTAAGCATAGCCTCAATTGGAATGTTCTGTCCTAAGCCATTTATTATTTCTCGCATTTCAATAATAATAAAGTCTTTTTCAGTGTATTGCATGCTTAAATCATTAAGAGCTGCCTCAAAAGCCATATTAACATTACTGCCTGATGAAAGTGAAGATGTCAAAGATTCAAGCATATCTCTGAATTGATTCTTAAGTTTATTCTGCTGTTTCTCAGTAGCTCTTTTAACATACATATTCATAAGGAATTTCATTGCAAAAAGTCCAAAACCTATAAACACCACAATATCTGAGATATACGTTTTGATTGTAGCGTACCCATCTATTTTAAATAAACCTGAGAAAAAAATTAATCCAACAAATCCTCCAAGTACAAAGAAAACTATTCTAAAAAATATATTCTCTATTTTGTCGATCTTATAAACTTTGTAGTTTATCATAGGATTATTTAGCGGTGAATTCATATAATAGGGTTCTACATTTTTTTTCATAACTTTCTCCTAAAAATCAGTTCTGTATCCTGACAGCCTAAGCTTAAAATCATTTACCATTTTATTCTTTGTACGGTTCAATGAACCCGACACTTTTTCCATTGTGCTATACTCATCCTCCTCAAATACATAAAGGGGATTCAGTAATATTTTTCCGTTTTCATAACCTACAACTTCGGTAATCTCCATAGTTTTTCTAGATTTATCCCTGAGTCTGGAAAGATGAATAATAATATCAACGGCTGAAGCAATCTGTTGTCTGATTGCCTCAAGCGGTAATCCTGCAGATCCCTGCAGGACCATTGTTTCCAATCTGCTGAGCATATCATCGGTGGAATTTGCATGTCCTGTGGACAACGAGCCGTCATGTCCTGTATTCATTGCCTGAAGCATGTCAAGTGCCTCACCGCCACGAACCTCACCTACAACAATTCTCTCTGGTCTCATACGAAGTGATGATTTAATTAAATCCCTGATGGTAATCTGACCAGCACCGGATGCGTTGGCATTACGAGTTTCAAGACTTACAAGGTTATCTATACCAGTAATCTGTAATTCAGCAGAATCTTCTATTGTAATTACACGTTCATCTTTTGGAATGTAATTAGATAGCGCATTAAGAAATGTAGTCTTTCCCGATCCCGTACCGCCACTTATAAAAATGTTGTACTTTGCCTTCACTAAAAGTTCAAGCTTGTCCGCAATTTCCTGTGTTATAGAACCATACTGAATTAATTTCTCTATAGTCATTGGAGTCTTTGAAAACTTACGTATTGTAAGTGTCGGGCCGCACAACGCAATCGGCGGCAGTACTACATTTACACGAGAACCGTCAGGAAGTCTTGTATCACAGATAGGATTAGCCTGATTTACTTCACGTCCGGCAAGACCTACAATACGCTGAATTACATCTTCCAAACGCCTTTGGCTTTCAAATTGTTTATCGAGCTTAAAAAGTCTGCCGTTTTGCTCAATAAAAACCTTTTTATGTCCGTTTATCATAACCTCAGTAATAGAATCATCTGATATAATACTGTCCAAAAGTCCAAAACCACGTATTGAACTGTACACCTGTTTCGAAATTGACACTCTCTGGTCAATTGAGCAATATATATCCTTAAGTCTTTGTGCAACTATGTTTTCTACCTGTTCTTCAAGTTCCTCATCGCTCATCCGACTTAGCGGAAGATTGTCAGTAACATATTTTTTTATTTCAGCAATAAGTTCTTGTTCTTTTTCAAAATCCATTTGTTATTTCCTCAGCTATCAAATTATTTTCTCTACAACCGGCATTTTTGAAATCTCCTCAACAACCTGCTTATCTGTCGCATGTTCAAATTTTGGAATACCGCCGATATTTTTTATATCTACATTATTAAGCACTTTACTTGTTTTATTGCTGAATTTGTTGTAGAGAATGCTTATTCGGTTTAGAATAGAGGAATCTTCGTTTCTATCCATAAGTATTAACGAATTATAAAATCTATGAATTTTATTGTTTGATATTTCACTGCCAGTTCCGGTTAAAACAATTGAATGGAATTTCTGTAATAGATTTATGAAGTCTTTATTCATACAAAAATCCAAATCAGCAATTATGTATTCATATGAACCTACTAATTGCAATTCAGAAATTAATCTCATTATTTCATCTTGCTTAAGTTCTAACATATCAAGTGACTGCTTTGCCGCAGAAAAGAAATATACTCCACTCTTATCCTGCTTAACGCAACTTTCCAGTTTCATTCCCAAATTTGCTTTTTTGCTTTTTAGCGCAAATATAATATCACTCATGTCAAATTGCCCTTCGGAAGTAAAGAAAGTATCCGACGAACCAAATTTTTCCAGATTTAAATATAAAGTTTTCTTTCCCAACACAGCATAATGAATTGCACTTGACGCAGCTATTGTTGACGAACCTGAACCACCGCTCGGAGAGCAAAAGGCTATTAGTTTGCAGTCGTCATCAGTTATCTTCAATCCGGTTATATTTTCAGCGTTTTCTGAATATATGCTGAGAATCTGTTTATATATCAAATCAACTTTCTGGAATTTACAAATTGTTCTCTGATTGTTGAGCATGTCAATATCCTGAGAATCAACAAAATAAGCAAATCCACATCTTGCCGGAATTTTCTTGGTGTCAATTTCAAAAATATCATTTGCTATAAAAACATCTATTTTAGTATCCCTAATTGTTTGATACGCAACATCAGCATCAGTGAATGAATATACCTGAACTTTTTCAGAATACTTTTGATTAAATACCGCAACAATTCTATTCAAATATCCTACATCTTTCTCCAATATCGCCAGCTTAATTCTCATAATCTACCACCCAAAATATCAAAATTTATACATATTCGTGTTCAGAATATCACCACTTGCTTTGGATAATATAAAAAATAGTAATACGAAATATATCCTTTCACAAAGTATTCCCCTTTGCGAAAAGCACGCAAAACATCAGGATATAAGCCGTACAACATTATTACTGACGATAATTCTGACGGCTATTAAGCTGATAAAAAGTTCAGCTTGTCCATATTCTTTCTCTTTAAATCCATTGATGAGTGAACATATCTTTGCAAAGTGATTTTTACATCTGAATGTCCCAGAATTTCACTCAGGCTTTTTATTTCAAAGCCGCTCTCAACGCATCTTGTAGCAAATGTATGACGCAGAATATGAAAGTTGACATCTCTGATATTGCATTTCTTAAGCACGGATTTAAAATAATACTGCATATTTCTCGGTTCAATAAAGCTGTCGCACTTTCCGGTCAGAATATAAGCGTCAGGATTTCTTTTCAGTTTACAGATAATATCGAAAATAATCTGCGGAATCGGAATTACTCGAACAGAATCCTCGCTTTTCGGCGGAGTGATAATTACTTTTGTCTTATTCAAATGATGTTCCGAAAAATTGTCCTGAATCCTTAACATAGTTTTGTTAATTTTCAAAATTTTTTCACTCAAATCTATATCTGACCATCGCATTGCACACAGTTCTCCTATACGAATTCCTGTGTAGATACTAAGCAATATTCCGAAGTTTTTATTATTCAGATTGTCAACAAGATAATTACAGAGTATTTTCTGCTCAAAAATCGTAAGCGTTTGTATATCATTTCTTTTACTCTTAACAGATATAGTGCTCAGGTCACAATTGTGTTCAAAACCTTTACTTGAAGCATACTTGAAAATATTTTTAATAACTGTCAGGATATCGTTAACCGTTTTACCCGTTAATCCTTCTTTCAGTAATTTATTAATATTATGTTGAATAATATCCGAAGATATTGAGGTAATCTTGTATTCTCCGAGAATAGGAATGATATGATTATCAATCACAGATTTATAGTGCGATAAAGTCGATTCTTTTACCAGCATTTTTTTGTTTTCAATCCAATCAATTGAAATTTCAGCAAAATTAATCGTTTCAGCCTGTTCAACGGTTTTAGTCATTGTGACCTGCTTCAGTTTGTTTTTTACTTCGGTATAGCTTTTGCCGTACAAATAGCCGTAAATTGCTTTTTGATTTGTATCCCGACCTCGGATATACCTGCCCTCCCATCTTCCGTCTTTTCTTTTGTAAATATTTTCACCTTTTCTCGGCATATTATTATCTCCTTCCCTGACTGAAATTCTGACGGTAAATAAACAAAAAAGTTAACAACTTGCAACCTTAAACTATGTTGTTTTTGCAATTATTTTAAATAATTTATGAAAAAATCTATGAAATCATATGAATATATAT
>DXYG01000017.1 GCA_019415925.1 Clostridiales bacterium | reverse complement strand
GACCGAAATTTTTAATTTTTTTTGCGAGTCAACTCACCGCTAAATTATGGTTTATCCCAAAAAATGATTTTAAAAAAGGCTGTAACAGCACACGGATATCCGCTGACTGTTACAGCCTTAATTTATTCATTTACTGAACCGGAGTATAGAACACGCTTAAAAACTGCTCGTAAAATTTACTTTCATCAACATAAAATTCAGCATATTCCTTACCCATTTTTGATTCACCGGGAACGGTGCTCATTTCAACCGACATACCGTCACTCATAACTATCGACTCGGCAAGATACAGAACTCTTGACGGATTGAGATTTGTGCAGGTATACGGTGATGATGCATTGAACAAATCGACAGGCGCTGTGATGTTTTCTTTCGTTGCCGAAATTACCTTGTTCATAAATTGTGTTGCGTAAACTTGCTGACGCTGCATTCTCAGCGTGTTTGCGTCGGCACTTTCGTGACTTCTTGAGCGCACGAAGGACTCTGCAAGCTGTCCTTCAAGGTGGTAATTCTGCCCTTTCACGAAATCTCCGATAGTTTCGGGAGAGGTAACGTCAACTCCGCCCACGCTGTCATTGACTGCCGCAATTCCGTCAAGGTCAAGTGCAAGATACGTCTTTATCGGGATATTGTAAAACAACCTTTTAACCGAATTAACAGTATTTTCGCAGCTTTTCTCCTTGCCGTCACCGTATGCATAGGAAAGGCAGAGCTGCTGTGTTTCGCTTCCGACATAACCTCCGTTTGCCGAATAAACGGTAACGTCAGTCATAGTATCACGTGAAATATTTATCATTGAAATTTTGCCTGTTTTGGTGTCAACGGCAAGCAGAACGATAACGTCAGCCTGTCCGCCTGTTCCAAGGACTTCCGTTTCTTCAAGCTCACGCTTATCAATGCCCATAAACAGGATATTTGTGACGTTTTTATTATACTGATAGGTCTTTCCGTTATAGACTACAAATTCACCGTCATTCTGGGTTTCAATGTCCTCTGGTGCTGTGATAGTATAGTCACCGTCAAGCAGCTCGCTGCTGCCTTTGAAAAAAAGATAAGTCAAAGTTCCTACTGCAAGCAATATAATAGAAAGAAAAACACAACCGATGCTTAAAAGCACCTTTTTCCAGCGTTTCATCCTATGCCTTTTTGCGCTGTGCCTATGCTTGCGCCTTTTTGCTCTGTCGTTACTCCTGTCGCTCTTAACAAACTCATAATTCTCACTATATGCAGAAGTATTCGTTTCTTCCTGCGTAGGCTTTTTTACCCTGCGTTTTCTTGTAAATATATAATCATCTATATCATCGTTTACAGTTTTTGAATCTTTTTTTACGGGAATTTTTTCACCGTCTGCTTTAATACATTCATCGTCACTGTAAGAACGTGAATATATATTTTTATCTTCACTGAGAACTTCGTCATTTTGTTTGTTCGTCATTAATCAGTACCCCCTGGACAAGATAACGTCCTTCGCCGCTGTTAAGACACGTGCTGAGCACAACAATGTTATCGTCAATATCAAGATTAACCCCTTCTCTTGTATTGCTGCTGACCGAACGTGGATTTGAAATCATATCAAGGTAATCCTTAAAAACCTTGTCATCAGAGAAATCAAACGAGTTCATTATGTGCCTGTCGTCATACACAAATGCAGACACAACCTCATAAGTCAGCTTGCGGCTTTCGGTGTAAATATAAAAATTCTTATTTTTATCAAAAAAGTCTTTATCCTTGAATTTATGCAGATTTGCAAACATAGAACCGTCAGCCATATTATGACCGTAAAGCACAGTTACTCTGTCGTCAAAATCCCTTGAATTACAGAATTGTGAATAAATAGCACCTGCATAGCTGTAATTCTTATAAATGTCATGGTCAAGATAAAAGTTATCGTCGGTTGAATGTCGGCAAACGGGATAGTTGATATTCGTGTCAGGAATGTAAATCCACGCGTATATATCGGGATTCTGTTTTATAAGCGAGTCAAAATCGACGGGATTCTCCGCCTTTTTTACGTTTATTTCGGTCGGAGCAGTTATCTCCGTACTGCTGAGCTCTCCGGCGTAGGAGCTTGCAATATTGTTATATTCATTTCTGTTTTCGCTGTTAAGCACACCCTTGATTACAACATATGCGCACGCACACAAAAAGGCAATTGCAAACAGCACGATTATTGAAATTAAAACAACATTCTTTTTCCTTTTCATCAAATTATCACCCGACTGCTCATACGGAAACGGTGTTCAGCCGTTTATTCGGTGAGCATTATATCTAAACCTGAAAAACAAAATAATAACGCATTATATCTATTATATTTTATCATTATTTTAATATATTGTCAATAATTTGATAATGTAAATAAAAATTTCACCTATTTTTGCATTAATTTTATTATGATAGCAACAGCAACCTTTGTGTAAAACATTAACAATCTGTTTTTCCAAAAGTAAAACAGCCCCCGCAACTGCGAGGGCTGAATATTCGACAATTTAATTATTTGCTCTTGTTTGTTCTGACAAGCATTACAACCGAAGCACCGCAAGCGGCAATTGAAAGCATAATTACAGCATAAGGAAGTACATCGTTAGTACCTGTCTGGGGTGAAGTTTTGTTCACATCTCTGTTTACTGTACCTGTTTCAACAGTAGAAGAACCTGACTTTTTATAGTAAGGTGTTACCTTGATATCGTCTGTAATGATAAGGTCCATCTCGGAATCTGTTAACTTATTATCAGTCTTGTAAGGACCGTCAATTTCCCAGTGGTCAAATGTGTAGCCGGGGTTCGGCTTTGGAATAATGTGAACGTGCTGTTCGCCGTTTTCATCAATATCTGTTGTAAATTCGTAGCTGCCGTCACCGCCCTCAGACGGAATAACGTCAACCTCGTACTTAAAAGTAGTTGCAGGTGCAGTAGTAGCTACGGGGCTGTTAACAGAATCCTCCGCTGCAAATGCAGGAATTGTAGCAAATGCAACCATTAAAATTGCAAATAAAACAGAAACAATTTTCTTCATTTTTATCTCCTCCTATAAAAATAGTAAATAACAAAAAACTAATATTTCTAAAATCAAATCAATTATATCACACAATTTTTGTTGTGTAAATAGCGAAATTGAAGAAACTTGGCTTAATATTGTACAAATTTTGTTACGATTTCTTGTTAATATGTCAATTTACTTTACAAATCGAGCCGTTTCTATTGCATAAACAGAAGCGTAATTGTATAATAGGCTTAACAGTGTAACATCTTCTTTTGAAAGGATTTTTTATATGAATATCGCACAGCTTCAGCAGAAAATAACCGAACTCAAAAAAGAAAAGGACGTGTGTATTCTTGCACACAGCTATCAGGCTCACGAAATTCTCGAAATTGCCGATTTTACGGGCGACAGCTACAAGCTGAGCGTTGACGCAAGCAAGGTTGAGAACAAGAATATTCTTATGTGCGGTGTGCGCTTTATGGCTGAAACCTGCAAGATTCTTTCTCCCGAAAAAACAGTTTACCTTGCTCAGCCGACGGCAGGCTGCAGTATGGCTGACCAGATGGACAGGCAGCTTATCTCACAGGTGAAGGAAATGTATCCCGATTACGCTGTTGTAGCTTACATCAACACAACGGCTGACCTTAAGACAATCTGCGACGTTTGCGTTACAAGCTCTTCTGCCGTTAAAATTGTAAACAATATGCCCGAAAAGGACATTCTTTTTATCCCCGACTGCAACCTCGGCGACTATGTTGCAAAACAGTGTCCCGATAAGAATATCAAGCTTTTAAACGGCGGCTGTCCCATTCACGCCTGCGTTAACACTGACGACGTTAAAAAATCAAAGGCTATGTACCCGAATGCGGAGCTTCTTGTTCACCCCGAATGTACGCCCGAAGTTGTTGCAATGGCTGATTATGTCGGCTCAACATCGGGAATAATGAACTATGCGGTAAATTCCGATAAGACAGACTTTATCATCGGTACGGAAATCAGCATTGCGGAGCATTTGCAGTATATGTGCCCCGACAAGAATTTCTACATTCTCACTCAGAAGCTCATTTGCCCGAATATGAAGGCAACTACGCTTGTTGACGTTTACAACTGCCTTGCAGGCAAGGGCGGCGAGGAGATTACTCTTGATGATAAGACAATAAAAGACGCTAAAAAATGTATTGACGAAATGATTAGGCTCGGTTGATTATAATATGACAAAAAAGGCATTAATTGCGATGAGCGGCGGAGTTGATAGCTCGGTAGCCGCTTACCTTATAAAGAAACAGGGTTTTGAGGCAACGGGAATTACGCTCAAGCTTTTCGACAACGAGGACATAGGCGAAAAAAAGGAAAAGACCTGCTGTTCTCTCGACGATATTGACGACGCACGAAGCGTATGCTACAAGCTCGGAATTCCCTACTACGTCTACAACTTCAAGGACAGCTTCAGGGAAAACGTGATTTCACGCTTTATCAGCGCATATGAAAACGGCACAACGCCGAATCCATGCATTGACTGTAACAGATATATTAAATTTGAAAAGCTGATGCGCAGAGCAGAAGAGCTTGACTTTGATTACGTGGTTACGGGACACTACGCTGTGATTGAGTACAACAATGACACAGGACGTTATCTGCTGAAAAAATCTGCCGACTCTTCAAAGGACCAGAGCTATGTTCTGTATTCGCTTACGCAGAAACAGCTTGCAAAAACGCTTTTCCCGCTCGGAAATATGACAAAGGAACAGACTCGTGAAATTGCAGAAAAGCTCGGACTTATCAATGCTCACAAGCACGACAGTCAGGACATCTGCTTTGTGCCCGACGGCGACTATGCAAGGTTTATTGAGCAGTACACGGGCAGAAACTATCCGCACGGAAACTTTGTTGACGAGGGCGGAAAGGTGCTGGGCGAGCACAAAGGAATTATCCGCTATACGGTAGGTCAGCGAAAAGGACTCGGACTTGCACTACCCCACCCTATGTACGTAAAGAAAAAAGACCTCGACAAAAACGAGGTTATATTGTGCGAAAACAGCGGACTTTTCTCACGAGAGCTTTACGCAACCGACATTAACCTTATTACCTGTGACAGAATTGACAAGCCGATAAGGGTTAAAGCAAGAGTCAGGTACAATCAGAGTGAGCAAAGTGCGGTCGTTGAACAGATTAACGATAACACACTGCACATTGTATTTGACGAGCCGCAGAGGGCAATCTCCTACGGTCAGGCAGTTGTGCTTTATGACGGCGACTACGTTGTCGGCGGCGGCACGATTTGCCGCACACCTGAAAATAAATAAATTTATGCGAAAAGATGCACCGCCGAAAGCGATGCATCTTTTTTGTATTGAAATACCGTATTTTAATCAAAGGTTTGAAAGAAGCTTTTTGATTCTTTCAACAGCCTCAATTGTATTTTCTCTGTCGCCGAAGGAGGTAAGACGGAAGTAGCCTGCGCCGTTTTCGCCGAAGCCCTCACCGGGAGTACCGACAACGTTTGCCTCTTTCAAGAGCAAATCGAAGAATTCCCAGCTACCCATATTGTTGGGGCACTTGAGCCAGATGTAGGGCGAGTTTTTGCCGCCTGTGTAGTAAATTCCAAGCTCATCAAGAGCAGAAGCAATAATTCTTGCATTTTCCTGATAGTATGAAATGTTTTCCTTAATCTGCTTCTGACCTTCCTCACTGAATACAGCCGCAGCAGCGCACTGTACGGGCCACGAAACGCCGTTGAACTTTGTAGCCTGACGGCGGTACCATGTTGCGTAGATGTTGTGACCGTCACGCTCAAGCTCCTTGGGGATAACAGTGTAGCCGCAGCGTGTGCCTGTAAATCCTGCTGTCTTTGAAAGCGAGCACATTTCGATTGCGCACTTTCTTGCGCCCTCAATTGCAAAGATTGAACGGGGCAAGTCCTCTGTAATGAATGCCTCGTAAGCAGAGTCATAGAGAATGATTGCGTCGTTTTCGAGTGCGTAGTCAACCCACATTTTGAGCTGTTCAGCGTTGTAAGCAGAGCCTGTGGGGTTGTTGGGTGAGCAAAGATAGATTATATCAGCCTTTACGTTCTTGTCGGGAAGTGCAGCAAAGCCGTTTTCCTCGTTAGAAGCGGCATAAACAATCTTTCTGCCTGCCATAATGTTCGAGTCAACATATACGGGATAAACGGGGTCTGTTACAAGCACAACATTGTCCTTGTCAAAAATATCGCCGATGTTGCCGCAGTCGGACTTTGCACCGTCGGAAACGAAGATTTCATCGGCAGAAACTGTTACGCCGAAGCTCTTGTAATAATCTGCAATTGCCTCTCTTAAGAAAGCATAGCCCTCGTAGTCGGGATAGCCCTTGAAGGTGTCCTTGTGAGCCAGATCCTCTGCGCCCTTTTTCATTGCTTCAATTACAACAGGAGCAAGCGGAAGTGTTACGTCGCCGATTCCGAGCTTGATAATCTTCTTGTCAGGATTTACCTTTGCAAAATCGGCAGTCTTTTTTGCAACGTCTGCAAAAAGATAGTTCGGCACAAGGTTGTCAAAATTCTTGTTTATTTTCATACCAATCATTCCTTTTATATTTTTTCACCGTAGGGAACGACCCCTGTGTCGTTCCTAACTGAAATTGAACTGACCTAACAGGAACGACACGGGGGTCGTTCCCTACATTCAGCAAGTGACAAATTTATTATTTTTCAAGTGAAGCCTTGATAAATTCTCTGAAAAGCGGATGTGCACGGTTGGGGCGTGACTTGAATTCGGGGTGGTACTGAACGCCCACATAGAAGCGGTTTTCGGGAACTTCAACAGCTTCAACAAGAAGTCCGTTCGGCGATGTACCCGTAATCTTCATACCAGCGTTCTCAATTTCTTCCCTGAAATCGTTGTTGAACTCGTAACGATGACGGTGGCGTTCGTCAATTTCCTTTTTACCGTAAGCCTTTTCCATCATTGAGCCTTCCTTGATTACGCAGGGATATGCACCGAGTCGCATTGTGCCGCCCATATTTTCAATGCCGAGCTGTTCGGGCATAAGGTCGATTACGTTGTGCTTACCCTCGGGTGCAAATTCACCGCTGTTTGCGTCATCATAGCCGAGAACGTTCTTAGCATACTCGATAACGGCAGTCTGCATACCAAGGCAGATTCCGAGGTACGGAACGTCGTGCTCACGTGCATACTGAGCCGCAATAACCTTACCCTCAACACCTCTGTTGCCAAAGCCGCCGGGAACAAGGATACCGTCAACGTCACCCAGAAGCTCGTCAGCCTTATACTTTGTAATAAGCTCGCAGTCTACCCACTTGATTTCAACGTCTGCGCCGTTTTCATAGCCGCCGTGACGGAGTGCCTCGGCAACAGAAAGATAAGCGTCGTGAAGTGCAACGTACTTACCGCAAAGTGCGATTTTGCACTTCTTTGTGCGGTTGTTGATTCTGTCGAGCATCTCCTCCCATTCGGTAAGGTTGGGCTTTTTATCGACAGCAATATTAAGCTCTCTGCAAACTACATTTGAGAAATTGCTCTTTTCAAGCATAAGCGGTGCCTGATAAAGTGTGGGAAGTGTGATATTTTCAATTACGCAGTCACGCTTTACATTACAGAAAAGCGCAATCTTGTCAAAAATGCTGTCCTCAAGCGGCTCGTCGCAGCGGAGCACGATAATGTCGGGGTTGATACCGAGCGAACGAAGCTCCTTAACTGAGTGCTGAGTCGGCTTTGACTTGTGCTCCTCACTGCCCTTGATGTAGGGAACAAGAGTTACGTGGATAAAAATGCTGTTTTCTCTGCCGACTTCAAGTGAAACCTGACGGATTGCCTCTAAGAACGGCTGGCTTTCAATATCGCCTACCGTTCCGCCGATTTCGGTGATAACCACGTCAGCGTTTGTTTTTTCGCCGACGTTATATATAAATGACTTGATTTCATTTGTGATGTGAGGAATAACCTGAACGGTTTTGCCGAGGTAGTCGCCTCTGCGTTCCTTTTCAAGAACATTCGAGTAAACCTTACCCGTTGTGAGGTTTGAATATTTGTTCAAATCCTCGTCAATGAAACGCTCGTAGTGACCGAGGTCGAGGTCGGTTTCTGCGCCGTCCTCTGTAACGTAAACCTCGCCGTGCTGGTAGGGGCTCATTGTGCCGGGGTCAACGTTGATATACGGGTCGAGCTTCTGAGCAACAATCTTAAGACCTCTTGCCTTTAAAAGTCTGCCGAGAGATGCGGCTGTGATGCCCTTTCCGAGTCCCGAAACAACGCCGCCTGTTACAAATATATACTTTTTATTCTTCTTAACTTCCACGTCTTACACCTCAACCTCTCCGTCAAATACTTTTTCAGCGTTGCCTGTCATATAAACCGTTTCATCTGTGTAGTTGATGATAAGGTCGCCGCCGATGAGCTTGATTTTGATGTCCTCGCCCTTTTTGCAGAAGCCGTTTTCGCAGGCTGCAACTGCAACGGCGCAAGCACCTGTTCCGCAAGCCCATGTTTCGCCCGAGCCTCTCTCCCATACTCTCATCTTGATTGTATGCTCGTCAAGTACTGTTACAAACTCTGTGTTTACTCTTTCGGGGAAGAGCTTGTCAAATTCAAACTCGGGACCTACCTTTTCAATGTCGAGGTTGTCGATATCGTCCATAAATACAACGCAGTGCGGGTTACCCATAGAAACGCAGGTGATGTTGTAATCCTTGTCGCCGATTTTAACAGCTTCGTTAACAACCTTGTCCTTGTCAATTGCAACAGGGATTTCCTTGGGGTCAAGGATAGCCTTGCCCATATCAACTCTGAGTCTTGTAACCTTGCCGTCTGTTGTGAATGCCTTAAGGCTCTTGATTCCGCTCAGGGTTTCAATGGTGATTTCGTCCTTTTCTTTATAGTCAATCATACCGTGGTCATAGAGGAACTTGCCTACGCAGCGAATGCCGTTGCCGCACATTTTGCCCTCTGAGCCGTCACGGTTATACATTTTCATCTTTGCGTCTGCAACCTTTGAAGGACAAACAAGGATTACACCGTCGCCGCCGATTCCGAAGTGTCTGTCGGAAAGTCTTACGGCAAGTGCCTCGGGGTTGTTGATTTCCTGATCAAATGTGCTGAAATAAATGTAGTCGTTGCCGATGCCCTGCATCTTGGTAAACTTAAGCATTAGCTTTTCCTCCCTCATATTGTTAATGTCAATAAGCTCTGTGCTGTGCTGTGAGTAGTGGCTCTTGAGGCAGTCTGCAAGCGCATTAGCCGTATCAAGAGAAGTAAGACAAGGAATGTTTCTTTCAACGGTCTTTCTGCGGATTTTAACGGAATCACGTGAAGGAATTCTGCCCTTTGCAGAGGTTGAAATAACATACTGAATCTTGCCTGACTCAATAAGAGTAAGTGTGTTGCTTGTATTTGACTCGTGAATTTTCTTAACGCCTACAGCGTCGATGCCGAACTTCTTGAGCACCTCGGCTGTTCCCTCGGTAGCATAGATTGTAAATCCGAGGTCGTAATATTTCTTTGCAATTTCGCCGATTTCGGCTTTATCCGAATTGCGGACTGTGATGAACACGCCGCCCTTTTTCTTCATCTTGTAGCCTGCGCCGATAAGACCTTTATACAGAGCCTCCTCAAGCGTAGCCGCAATGCCGAGCACCTCGCCTGTTGACTTCATCTCTGGACCTAGGTGGTTATCAACATTGATAAGCTTTTCAAAGCTGAATACAGGCACCTTTACGGCAATGTACGGGCTCTTTCTGTAAAGTCCAGTTCCGTAGCCCATATCCTTAAGCTTTTCGCCGAGCATTGCCCTTGTTGCAAGGTCAACCATCGGAACGCCGGTAACCTTGCTGATGTACGGAATTGTACGTGAAGAACGGGGGTTAACCTCGATTACGTAAAGCTCGTCCTTATAGATAAGGTACTGAATGTTTACAAGTCCCTTTGTTTTAAGCTCGATTGCGAGGTTTTTGGAGCTTTCAATAATAATCTGAGTCATTTCGTCAGAAAGATTCCATGCAGGATATACTGCGATTGAGTCGCCCGAGTGAACGCCCGCACGCTCGATATGCTCCATAATGCCGGGAATTAAGATGTCCTCACCGTCGCAGATTGCGTCAACCTCAATTTCCGTACCCATAAGGTATTTATCAATGAGAATCGGGTTTTCAATATTCTGGGCAAGGATAATAGCCATATACTCCTTGACGTCGTCCTCGTTGAAGGCGATAATCATATTCTGACCGCCGAGCACGTATGACGGACGGAGAAGTACGGGATAGCCTATATTTGAAGCGACCTCAAGTGCCTCCTCGGTTGTCATTACGGTAACGCCCTTAGGACGCTTAATCTGATATTTTTCAAGGAGCTCGTCAAAACGCTCTCTGTCCTCAGCCATATCAATTGCGTCATACGAAGTACCGAGGATATTAACGCCGTTATCGCTTAAGAACTTTGTCAGCTTGATAGCAGTCTGACCGCCGAATGCAACAACTACGCCGAAGGGCTTTTCGGTTTTGATGATGCCCATAACGTCCTCTGTGGTGAGAGGCTCAAAGTAAAGTCTGTCGGCTGTGTCGAAGTCGGTTGAAACCGTTTCGGGGTTGTTGTTTACGATTACAACGTCGTAGCCTGCCTTTTTGAGCGCCCATACGCAGTGTACAGAAGCGTAGTCAAACTCGATACCCTGACCGATTCTGATAGGACCTGAGCCGAATACGATAACGGTTTTCTTGCCGTCTGCACGTTCCTTGATAAACTCTTCAGCCTCGTTTTCCTTGTCAAAGGTTGAGTAGAAATAGGGTGTTTCTGCGGCAAACTCAGCGGCGCAGGTATCAACCATTTTATAAACGGGAACAAGCGGATTTTCAACCTTTTTGCCTGTGATTTCTTCAATTGTCTTGTCGAGGAAGCCGATGTTCTTTGCACGGACATAAAGCTCCTCGGTAAGCTCGCCGTCTTTAAGCTCGTTTTCAACAGCGATGATATTTTTAAGCTTTTCAAGGAACCATTCGTCAATCCTTGTTACCGAGTGGATTTCGTCAACTGTGATTCCTCTTTTGAGCGCCTCATAAACGCAGAAGATTCTTCTGTCGTCACACACGCTGAGTCTGTCGTAAACTGATGCATTTGAAAGCTCTGCAAACTCCTTGTCGTCAAGCGTGTTGTGCGAAATCTCCGCACCTCTGACAGCCTTCATAATTGCCTGCTCAAATGTGGGAGCAATAGCCATAACCTCGCCTGTTGCCTTCATCTGTGTGCCGAGGGTACGCTTTGCGTATACAAATTTATCGAAAGGCCATTTCGGGAATTTTACAACAACGTAGTCGAGCGCAGGCTCAAAGCAAGCGTAGGTTGTGCCCGTAACGGCATTTTTAATCTCGTTAAGTGTGTAGCCGATTGCGATTTTAGCCGCAACCTTTGCAATAGGATAGCCTGTTGCCTTTGAAGCAAGTGCAGATGAACGTGACACACGGGGGTTAACCTCGATTACTGCGTATTCAAAGGTTTCGGGGTTGAGTGCAAACTGACAGTTACAGCCGCCCTCTACCTTGAGTGCGGAAATGATATTGAGAGCCGCACTTCTGAGCATCTGATACTCCTTGTCGGCAAGAGTAACTGTAGGAGCTATTACGATTGAGTCGCCTGTGTGAACACCTACGGGGTCGAAGTTCTCCATTGAGCAGACGGTGATTACGTTGCCGTCGCTGTCACGCATAACCTCAAACTCAATTTCTTTCCAGCCTGAAATGCATTTTTCAACAAGCACCTGAGTAATAGGCGAAAGCTCAAGACCGTTTGAGGTGATTTCACGAAGCTCTGTTTCGTTGTCAACAATACCGCCGCCTGTGCCGCCGAGTGTGAACGCAGGGCGGATAATTACGGGGTAGCCGATTTCATCAGCAAATTTAACAGCCGACTCAACGTCATTTACAACTGTTGAGGGAATACACGGCTGACCGATTGACTCCATAGTGTCCTTAAAGAGCTGTCTGTCCTCTGCCTTGTCGATTGTTTCGGGGTTTGCGCCCAAAAGCTTTACTCCGTATTTATCGAGAAATCCCTCTTTTGCAAGCTGCATTGAAAGGGTAAGACCTGTCTGACCGCCGAGGGTTGAAAGCAGGCTGTCGGGACGTTCTTTTTTGATGATTCTCTTGACGGTTTCAAGGGTAAGAGGCTCAATGTATATTTTATCAGCCATTGCGTTGTCTGTCATAATTGTAGCAGGGTTTGAGTTTACGAGAATAACCTCAAGTCCCTCTTCTTTGAGTGCACGGCAAGCCTGTGTGCCTGCATAGTCAAACTCGGCAGCCTGTCCGATTACAATAGGACCCGAGCCGATTACCATAACTCTTTTAATATCCTGTTTGAGTGGCATATAATCATTCCTTATCCAAATTTTATCGGTTATGTTTTCTATATTATGATTCGTATTACTTTGTTTAACAGTGTAGGGAACGACCCCCGTGTCGTTCCTATAAAGTTAGCTGTATTATTGTTAGGAACGACACAGGGATCGTTCCCTACAATAATTATTTGTTTTCCTTAATCATATCTATAAATCTGTCAAATAAAAACGCCGTGTCAAGCGGACCGCCGCAGGCTTCGGGGTGGAATTGTACCGAAAATGCAGGCATATCCGTATAGTTTACGCCCTCGCAGGTGTTGTCATTGCCGTTTACAAAGCTTACAACGCCGTTTTCGGGCAGGCTGTCGCTTACAACTGCGTAGCCGTGATTCTGTGAGGTGATATAAACTCTGCCTGTTGCAATTTCCTTTGCAGGCTGGTTTGCACCTCTGTGACCGTATTTGAGCTTTTCGGTCTTTGCACCCTGCGAAAGTGCAAGGAGCTGATGACCGAGGCAGATTCCGAAAATCGGGATTTTTTGCTCGCAGAGCTTTTTAAGCTCCTCAATAATCTGCGTATTCTTGGCAGGGTCACCCGGTCCGTTTGAAAGCATAATGCCGTCGGGATTCATTGCAATAATTTCCTCAGCCGTTGTATTTGCAGGCACAACCGTAAGGTTACAGCCTCGCTTTACAAGCTCTCTGCCGATATTGTGCTTTGCACCGAAGTCCATAAGCACAACGTTAAGCTCGGGATTTTCAGCACCGAAGCTTTCCTTTTCATTTATAGTAGTGCTTTCAACTGCGTCTGTTATAACGTAGTTCTTGATTTCTTCAAGCTCGCTCTCACTGTAATCGGGAGAGTAGCTGATTTTGCAGTTCATAACGCCGTATTCACGCACGATTCTTGTGAGAGCACGTGTGTCGATTCCGTAGATTCCGGGAATTCCGGACTCTTTTAAAAAGGTGTCAAGATCACCCTCACAACGAAAATTAGAGGGAACTTGGCACCATTCTCTAACAATATAACCTTTAAGCGACGGAGAGTCACTTTCAAAATCGGAGGGAATTACCCCATAGTTACCGATTAAAGGGAATGTCTGAATAACCACCTGACCGAAATAGCTGGGGTCGGTGAGTGTTTCAAGATAACCTGTCATAGCTGTGGTAAAAACAAGTTCTCCCGTAGTTTCTTTTTCAGCACCAAATGCCTTGCCTTCAAAGACTGTGCCGTTTTCAAGAATTAAGTACGCCGCACGGCTCATAAAAACACATTCCTTTCAAAAATTCACTTCATACTTATCAGTATTTCCTTAGTTTTCGTAGGTCTGAATAACCTGCTTGGCAACCTGTAGCTTGCTTATGCGCAAGTCCATAGCCTGCTTTTCAAGATAGCGGTGTGCCTGAATTTCGGACATATTGAGGCAGGAAATAAGCAGGAACTTTGCCCTGTTGATGATTTTCATATCCTCAACCATATGCCGCAGCTTTTCGTTTTCCTCCGTCACGCAGAGCATTCTCATACGAAAGCAGTCCGTAAACTGGAGAAAATGGTGAAAAAGATGCTTATTAATCGGCTTTGCAATTACCAAAACGCCGTGTTCGGTCAGAAGGTCGTTGACGTCATCGGCATTTTTCTGCGGAACGATAATTACAACGCTCGACCTTGTGGTCTTTGCAAAGTGCTCGGACAGTTCAATGCCGTTTTCCTCATTTAACGGAGCGTTTACGCAGATGAGGTCAAATTCATCTTTTTCGACGAGCTTTTTTGCTGTTTTGGCGGTACTTGCAACAGAAATGCTTGTGTAGCCCTCACTTCTGAGAAGCTCGGTGAGTGAGGACGCACTCTGTTCAGAGTGTGAAACCAACAAAGCCTTTTTCAAAATTACCACCACCGCTGTATTCTTTCATTCATCTTATTATTGTACAAGATTTGCAGTCATTCAAATTTACATAAAGGAATTATTAAAAGATTTTTTATAGTATAAAGGAGCTGTAAAAACAGCCCCTTTATCAGATTTATTTTGCGTTCTGCGGAAGAGTATACTTCTGCTTGTACGCCTTGTAGTCAGCATTGTACTGAATATCGTCGGAATTCTTCAGCTCGTGGAGGTACTCGTGAGCTTCATAACCGTTGCGGTTAATCTCGATAACGCCGATTGCGATATTTGAGCAGTGGTCGGACACACGCTCAATGTTTGTAATCAGATCGGAGAAGATAAAGCCGAGCTCTATTGTACATTCACCGTTTGTAAGGCGTCTTACGTGAGCTTCCTTGAGCTTGTCACGCAGTCTGTCGATAACTTGCTCAAGCGGCTCAACCTTTGCCGCAAGCTTTACGTCGTTATTGATAAAGGCAAGCGTTGCATTGTTGATAATCTCAATAAGTGCGGCTACCATTACTTCAAGTCCTGCACGAGCCTCATCGGAGAATTTTACCTTTTTCTGCTCAATTTCCTGAGCTACCTGTAAAATATTTACAGCATGGTCGCTTATTCTCTCGAAATCACCGATTGTATGGAGCACAAGCTGCACCATTTTGCTGTCCTTTTCGGAAAGCGGTTTCTGACTGAGCTTTACAAGGTATGTTGAAATTGCGTCCTCGTAGGAGTCAATAATATCCTCATTATCCTGAATTGTTTCGGCTACCTTGTCGTTGTATTCGCTCAGAAGCTCAAGAGAGCCGAGGAGTGTTCCCTCTGAAAGGCGAGCCATTTTCGTGCTCAAGGACAAAGCTCTTTCGGTTGCAATTGACGGAGTGTTGAGGAAACGCTCGTCCAAAAACGGAGTCTGAATATCGTCCTTGCTGTCACGTATTGTAAAGCAGGCAAGCTTTTCAAGCTGTTTGCTGAACGGAAGAAGAAGTCCCGTTGCAAGAAGGTTAAATAATGTATGAATAACTGCGATATTTGCGGGGTTAACAATATCGTCAAGAAATCCGAAATTCAGGAACGCATTAGCTCCATAGAACAGGATACAGATTACAATTGTACCGATTATATTGAAGTAAAGGTGAACAAATGCCGCACGCTTTGCGTTCTTCTTTGCACCTACGCAGGAAAGCAGTGCCGTAACGCACGTACCGATATTCTGTCCCATTACAATCGGGATAGCCATTGAGTAGTTTATCGCACCTGTTGACGACAGTGCCTGCAATATACCGACAGACGCACTGGAGCTCTGAATAATCGCCGTTAAAAGCGCACCCGTAAGTATGCCGAGGAACGGATTCTGGAATGCAGTGAGAATGCTTGTGAAAGCAGGGTTGTCTGCAAGAGGCTCAACTGCTCCGCTCATCATACTCATACCGACCATAAGAACGGCAAAGCCAACAAATATTGAGCCTAAGTTCTTCTTTGAGTCCCTTTTGCAGAACATCAAAAGAATAATACCTATAAAAGCAAATACAGCCGAGAATGACGAGGGCTTTAAAAGCTGCATTACCGGACTGTCACCATCAATGCCCGAAAGGCTTAAAATCCACGAGGTGATTGTGGTACCGACGTTTGCACCCATTATTATGCCGATAGCCTGTCTTAGCTTCATTATGCCCGAGTTTACAAAGCCGACAACCATAACCGTTGTTGCCGACGAAGACTGAATAACAGCCGTTACAGCCGCACCGAGCAAAAAGCCCTTTAATGTGCTGTTTGTCATTTTTTCAAGAGTTTTTTCGAGCTTGCCGCCCGAGAATTTTTCAAGACCGTCGCCCATAGTGTTCATTCCGTAGAGGAACAGGGCGAGTCCGCAGAGCAGACTTAATACAGCGAATATATCCATAAATCCCATACTCTCCTTTATAACACAAATCATATAAAAGCAACGTAATGCATTTGTAAACGAATTGTAAAAAGTATGTAAAGTTTAATAATTTCGTCAATTGTCCGTAAATTTTTAGTAAAGTAAAAGTATTTTTATACGTTCATTATTAGCAGTCTGTTTCTTCCTGCTTTTCTAATCAAATTACATACAAAAAATTGATAAAATATATTGTGATTTGCCTTTAATGTATGATATAATGTAATATAATCCAAAATACAATTTTAATATTATTCAGGTAAAAAGGGAAAATCATATGAAAATCGACAACAAAAAAGCAGGCATTATTCTTTCTGTTATCATTATTCTGAGCCTTGCAATCAGCACATTCTATATGGCAACAAAGCAGGGCTTTCACGAGGACGAGCTGTTGACCTATAATCTTGCAAACTCCTCAAAGCAGTTAAGTGTTGACGGCGGCTGGAACAGTTATGATGACTTCAACGAATATCTTGCCGTCAGTGAAAACGACCGCTTTGACTATGCGCAGGTTTATGAAAATCAGATTATCGACGCCTCTCACCCGCCGTTTTATTATGCGCTGGTGCATACCGTATGCTCGCTGTTTCCGAATGTTTTCAGCAAGTGGCTTGCGTACTCAATCAACGTGCTTGCAATGGTCGGCATATTGATTCTGCTGTTTAAAATCGGCAAAAAGGTAACGGGCAACAATCTCTATGCGCTCATAGCATCGGGAGCTTATGCGCTGAGCATTGCGTGCATAACGACTACAATTTATCTTAGAATGTATGCAACGCTTACGTTCTTTGTGCTTGCGTTTCTGTATATGAGCCTTGTGATGTACGAAAAGAAAAACACTGTAAGGCTTCCCGACTGCCTTATGCTCACGCTGATAGTGATTCTCGGCATACTCACGCAGTACTATTTCATTCTGTTTGCAGGCTTAATCGGTCTCGTTTTCTTTGTTTTCAAAATAAAAGATAGGAACATAAAAGACCTTGTAAAGTACATAGTTGCCGCAGTTATCGGCGCAGTCATTGCACTTTGCATTTATCCGTACATTATTTCAAATGTGCTCGGCGGCAACAGGGGCTTTGGCTCGCTCGACCTTTCAAACCTTGAATTAGTCACGATTTTCACATATCTTGTCTACAAGCTCTGCACCTACGTTCAGATTCTTGCAAAGGATTTGTTCTTAAATCAAATCTGGCTGTTTGCAGTATGCGCAGGCTTTGCAGTCGGAGCAGGAATTTACTTCCGCTTTGTTAAAAAGCACAAGCTGAACCGCAAGGCTATGTTTATTATTATTCCTACTCTGGTTTATTTTATCGGAATTTCGCTTGTATCGCCGTTTAACAGCGACAGATACGTTATGGCTTCGCTTCCGCTGATTTCAATGCTGTTTACGTTTTCATTCATCAAGATTTTCGAGCTGATTAAAAACGAAAAGGTGCGCCTTGTGCTTCCTGCAAGCGTTGTGCTGGCAAGTGCAATTGCATTCTGCACGGTAACTCCGTACTACATATACGGCAGGACAAATCTTTATGACACAAAAACCGACAACTGCGTGTTCGTCGGAACGGCTATGCTTGAGTGGAACAAGTGCATTGACAAGTTTATGAACTACGACAGCACGATGATTGTGCAGACCTCGCAGATGTCGGCAACTCTCGGTGACGAGCTTGAAAGCTTTGCAACCGACAGAGGAGTTGTTACAAAGGGAAAAATCTCCGAGCTTGCAAAGGCATATATGTTCAACGGCGACACGGGAAAAGAAACAAAGGACAGTATGTCGGCACTGAAAACCGATAAAAAGCTTTCAGAGCTTTCAGAAATTACGGTTTACATTTCACGACTTGCCGACAACGACAGCACGATTAAGTATATTACGGAAAACACAGAATTCAGAAATTACAAGCTTATTCAGGCTGACTACAGCTTTGACGATTTCTACAACTGGTACGATTATTTTGTTGAAACCGAGTCATACTGCAACGTCTACCGTTTTTATAAGTGATTGATTCAGTATAAGGAATTAGGTGATAGTTTTGGAAAAACAGGACAGACAAAATTCAATAGGAATTGCACTTTCGGGAGGCGGATTGCAGGGAATTGCCCACATAGGCGCAATCAAGGCTCTCTACGAGCTTGGAATACACCCGCAGTACGTTTCGGGCACAAGCTCGGGAGCTTGTATGGCGGCAATTATGGCTATGGGATTTAATGCTGAGGAAATGCGTGATTTGGCCAAAAAGCACTGGAAAACGCTTGCCGAAATTGACAACGGACTTATTTTCAAGGCGCTTGCGCAGTTTATTCTTAACAAAAAGATTCAGAAGGACGGAATCAAATCGGGCGAGCTGATTTCCGACGTAATCAAGGAGATTATGGCGATAAAGGGGATAAAGGGCTTTAAGGATTTGCCGATTAATCTTTCAATCTGCACAGTTGACACGCTGACAACCGACGAATGTATTTTCACAACAGAGGACGAGCACCTTGAAAATGAACATATACATTATATATGCGACGCACCGCTTGATATTGCCGTTCGTGCGAGTATGTCGTTCCCTGCGATTTACACTACCTGTACATACGACAAGTACAACTTCATTGACGGCGGCTCAAAGGACAACCTGCCCGTAAAAATTCTGCGTGATATGGGCGTCGGCAAGGTACTTGCTATCGGCTTTGACATTATGAATTATGACCCTGACGCTGGGCTTGACGGACTTATCAAGGTTATATGGCGTGCTCTTGACGTTTATTCAATTGACGGCACAAGGAAGTCAATGGAAATGGCTGACCTTGCCGTTCAGATTAACAACGAAAATACACAGCTTTTCTCAATGGACAACGTTGACGAAACAATTCAGGAGGGCTATGACGCAATTATGGCGAACAAGGACGAAATCCTCCGCATTTTTAAAGACTGAAAAATAAACCATAATTTGCGGCGAAGCCGCCGCAGGCAAATCGAGTGGAAAAATCGGATTGTTTGGATAAAACGGTTGCCCGAATTTTAAGTTGATATATAGGTAACGTTTAATTATTGTGTAGGGAACAACCCCTGTGTTGTTCCTATATAAGTTAGATGAATGTTAGTTAGGAACGACACAGGGGTTTCTGCCCCTTAATAAGGGGACTGAGGGGTTTTGGGCGACTGCCGTACCGTTCCCTACGGATATAATACAAACGATTCCTTTACAGTCGTAGGGACACTCACTCCGTGTCCGTGTTGACTGTTAAACGCAACCAAATATATCGTCATTATATTAACAAACCTTTCCGTAAGGGATGGGTTCCTACACGTCCCATTCACAATCAACGTTGCTATAGTTCCAACGCTAAATTATGGTTTATTTCAAGGAACAAAACTTACTTATATAACTTTAAAACTCCCCACCGATTTATTTCGGTGGGGAGTAATTTTATGCTGTGTTATTTACTTTAGCAGATACCTGCAAGCAATTTCTGAATATATGTTACGTCGTTGATGGTGACATCACCGTCGCCGTCAGCGTCAGCCTTATAATAATGATTAAGTTCCCTGATACCTGCCAAGTAGAACTGTATAGCAGTAACGTCTCTTATTGTTATCATACCGTCGTCGTCAATGTCGTACTCTGTACCGAGAACCGTATAGCGCTGAGAAGCTTCACCGTAGTAATTTCCTATGCCGACTACGTAGAGGCTGTAAGTACCCGAGCCGTCAAATCCACTGCCGCTGATAACAAGATAATCAACGCCCTCGGTAAGCTCTTTACCGTCAAAGGTTACTGTGTAATTATCGGGCTTATCCTGTTCTCTGCCTGAATATACAATATCAGCGACATCAATTGAAGCGTTTGAAATATCATTCTCTGCTACACCCAGTGCAAAAGGTACTATTTTTCCGGTCTGATTGTTAGTCTTGAATTTCACTGTTAATTTACCGTTGCTGTCGGAGTTGAGCTGGTCAAAATAGAGGAGCGAGTCACTGTTAAGTAAATCGGAACCAACATCTCCGTTGTTTACACCTACAATATATGTGCTGTTGGGCACAAGACCTGTAAATGTATAACTTGAGTCATAGTTTTTGTTACTGTCATTATAAGACACAAATTTAAGTGAATCCTCATGCTGGTAATTATGAAGAATTGTAGAATCCCAGTTTTTATTTCCCTCGGGATAATAAATTGTCAGGTCATCAAAATTCCAGAAAACATGAGACATCCACTTATAGTTGCAATAAAAATCTGACTCGAATTTTACCGACTTTAAGTTGTAGCAGCTAAAGAAAGGAACGTAATCCAGATACACATATCCGGGAATTGTAACGCTTTCGAGTCCGCTGTTATAAAATGAACGGTTGCACAAATACAAGCTGTCATTCTGTATTGTTTCAGGAAAATCTATTGACTTGAGCGATTTACAATTTGCAAAAGCAAAATAGCAAATCTGCCATAAAGAGTCAGGGATATTGATTTTTGAAAGAGAAGTACAATTATTGAATGTATATGAATCTATACTATTAAAACCTTCAGGCAACGACACGCTTGTCAGATTAACGCAATCGGCGAATGCATACTCATATATTCTGTCTACCGATTCGGGAATAACAACACTCTTAAGAGAGTTTCTGCCCTGAAATGCTTTTGTATCAATTACTGTTGTATAGGATGAAACAACATAATTCTCGGTTTTTGCGTTGGGATACTCCATAAGAGTCTGTCCCTGATACAGACAACCGTCAACTGTTGAGTATGTTGTATTACCCTCAGCCACATTGATTGTTCTGAGGCTGTCGCAATTAGTAAAAATACCGCTGTCAATAATGCTTACGCTTGCAGGAATAGTAATACTTTCAAGGCTCTTACAGCCCTCAAAAGTACCGCTGAATATTGCAGTAACCGAACCTAATTCCACATTTTCAAGATTTATACAGCCTTCAAATGCATTTTCTCCGATTTCCGTAACATTATTGCCGATTTCAATATCTTTGAGATTTATGCAGTTTCTGAATGCATTACACGAAATGCCTGTTACGCTGTCGGGAACAGTAAATGATGTTCTCTCGCTTGTTCCGAGATACCTGTACAGCGTTGTCATATCAGGGCTGTACAATACACCGTCAACAAGCTTAAGGTTATTGTCACCTGCATTTATTTCTATATTTTTGATGCTTTCGGGCAATGATGATACAAATTCAGAAGGGTCATCTAAATTTGCAGGAACATTTATGCTCTCAAGAGAGGTTGTGCCCAAAGTCCGGCAATCGTCAGTTTCGTATTCTGCCCATTCATAAGCTTCATAAATATTCTGGATGCTGTCCGGCAGAACCAGATTGGTAAGACTTGTACAGTTACAGAATGCATTAGTATTCAAAGTAGATGTATTTGAAGAAATCTCAACATTTTTAAGCGACGTACAATTTACAAAAACGTGTGAGTTGCATAAGTCACTTACATTATATACGCTTTCAAGATTTGAAGCACATTCAAAAGCGTATGCATCTATAGTTTCTACCGAATCAGGCACTGTAAATGTCTTATCGGTTTTGCCCGCAGGGTATTTGATAAGTCTTTTTCCGTCTCTTGAATAAAGAACGCCGTCAATTGATTTATACTGCTGATCATTAACGTCAGTAACAAACTCTTTTATTGAAGGACAATTACGGAAAGATAAGCCGGTGATATTTGAAGGTGAGTTTCCGTAACTATCACATGACAATACTACAGTTTCCAGCGAAGCCATATCTGTATAGGAGCTTGAGTTTATATAAGCCCCGGAAGGAATTGTAATCTCCTTGACCTTGCTAAGTCCCTGAAACGTATATGAGCTGATTTCGCACATATCATCCGGCGCAACAACTTTTGTTATGCTGTCTCCGTATTCATTCCAGGGCATAGTATTACTGCCGGTTGTATATAAATATGTATATCCGTCAGGCAAATAGAGAACACCGTCTGTATCTACTTCCCATCTTGCTCCGTAGCCATATCTGCCCGAATCATTTTTCAGGGTAGCTGCCGGATGCGGCTCCATATCATATCCTGAGCCGAATGAAGGCGCCTCGCTCTCACCAGTTATCTCAAAGCTCTCTGAATACGATTTTCCGAGCGGTCTGTTGTTACCGTCAACAATAAACAGCTTAACGGTACCGCACTGGTTACCGTAATTATACAGATAAAAATACGTACTTGAATATTTTGCCGATACATTCTTTGTGTCAACCTTTTTTAGATAGCCCGTTATTCCGTCATATTCAGCCATTATTATTTTGCAATCTACCGGTACAGAATAATAGACATTAAATGAGCTGCTGTAGAATTCAACAGAGTTAATCTTATACTCGGAGTTTTCAATGTCTGTGTAGTTTTCAACAACATTCACAAGTGACTGTGTTTCTGCCGCCTGCGCCGAGAGAGTCGGCACAAACAATGCCGTAATCATCGTGCAGATGATTAAAACAGATATTAATTTTTTTAGATTTTTAAGTTTCATCCTCATTTTTTACCTCCATAAAAATATAAAAAAACTATATCACAACAAGCATTGGAAAATCAATAGCAAAATCTCACAAAATAATCTTAAATTCTTACCCTTTTTATCAGTGTTATGGTAATTATTTTCAAAATAATTGTAAAATTCTTCTCTGTTTATATCAGTATTTCAAATAAATCAAAAACGGAACCTATCACAAAAGATAAGTTCCGTATAATTTTTGACTGAAAATTACTCCTTGCCGTTCCAGCAGTAGGTGCAGAGCTTGCACGGAGAAATTCCGATTGATTCAATCATATCGTCAAGGCGGTGATAGCGAAGAGAGGTAAAGTTAAGCTCTTTGCGGATTTCTTCAATCATTTCGCTGTAGTTTGTGCTTGTGGGGTCTGCGTATTCCGAAAGCATTTTGTCGGCATTGTCGCCCTCACGCTTCAGAATCACCCTGCGGGCAATAAGGTCAAGCTCAGAGGTTGAACGTGAGAAGTTAAGATACTTACAGCCGAACATAATCGGCGGACAGGCAGGGCGGATATGAACCTCTTTTGCTCCGCTGTTATAGAGGAATTCCGTAGTTTCCCTGAGCTGAGTTCCTCTTACAATTGAGTCGTCAATAAGCAAAAGACGTTTGTTTTCAATCAGCTTTTTAACGGGAATCAGCTTCATATGCGCAATTTTATTACGCTGTTTCTGATTAGTCGGCATAAACGAACGAGGCCATGTGGGTGTGTACTTTATAAACGGACGTGTAAACGGAATTTTCGTTTCATTTGAATATCCGATTGCGTGGGCAATTCCCGAGTCGGGAACGCCTGCAACAACGTCGGGCGTTACGGTATCCCTTTTTGCAAGCAGACGTCCGCAATCATAGCGCATCTGCTCAACGTTTACGCCCTCATAGCAGGAAGTCGGATAACCGTAGTAAACCCAGAGAAAGGAGCAGATTTTCATTTCCTTGCCGGCAGGGCTTACGGTTTCAACGCCCTCGGGAGTCATAAAGACAATCTCGGCAGGGCCAAGCTCCTTGCAGTCCTCGTAGCCTAAATTAAGATAAGCAAAGCTTTCAAATGAAGCGCAGTACGCTCCGTCCTTTTTTCCTATGATAACGGGAGTACGTCCGAGCCTGTCACGTGCGGCATAGATACCTTTTGAAGTAAGCAGAAGAATCGTCATTGAGCCTTTTATTTTTTCCTGAGCAAATTTAAGTCCCTCAACAATTGACGACTTCTGATTGATAAGTGCGGCTGTGATTTCAGTAGGATTGATTGTACCTCCGCTCATTTCGAGAAAATGAGTGTTGCCGTTGTTGTAACAATCATTTATCAGCTCGTCGGAGTTGTTGATTTTGCCGACTGTTGTAATTGCAAAACTTCCGAGGTGTGAATGAACAAGAAGCGGCTGAGGCTCAAAATCCGAAATACAGCCTATTCCGAGGTTGCCCTCAAGCTCCTCAACGTCACGCTCAAACTTTGTCCGAAACGGAGAATTCTGAATGTTATGGATTGCACGGGAAAATCCGCCCTCTCCATAAACAGCCATACCGCCACGTCTTGTGCCAAGATGAGAATGATAGTCGGTGCCGTAAAATAAATCAAGAACACACGATTCCTTTGACGCTACTGCAAAAAATCCACCCATAAACTGAACCTCTTTATATTCAAATTTAATTTACCGTAGAAACGATTCCATACTATTTTAATATATTCGACAGATTTAGTCAATTACTTTGGATTGAAAATAGTATTCGATAAAATTTACAGATTAATCTTTTTCTAATACAGTTATCCTGTTAGTGAACTAAACCATAATTTGTCGAGTGCCTCGACACGCAAATCGAGTGGAAAAATCGGATTGTTTTGAAAAAACGGTTGCCCGAATTTTAAGTTGATATATAGGAAACGTTTAATTTTTAGTGTAGGGAACGACCCCTGTGTCGTTCCTAACTGACGTTCAGCTAACTTATGTAGGAACAACACAGGGGTTGTTCCCTACGGATATAATACAAACGATTCCTTTACAGTCGTAGGGACACGGCGTGCCGTGTCCGTATTGACTATCAAACGCAACCGATTATATCAAAATTATTTTGACTAACAAACCTTTCCGTAGGGGACGGGTTCCCACACGTCCCATTCACAAAAATTGCATTGCAATTTTTGTGTGGACACGGCTCGCCGTGTCCCTACGTCAACGTTGCTATAATTCCACCGCTAAATTATGGTTTATTATATGAAACATATTCTAACATCTCTGTAAGCTAAGTTATCAAGTTTTAAACAATTAATTTCAGAATAAAACGCCAAAACGCCCCGTACAGCTATTGCCGTACGGGGTGCTTCGGTTTATGTGAATTAAAAAGGATAGGTTAACTAAAGGTTTTCATTACTGTTATTCAACATCCTGCATTGCGTCGTAACCTGTTTCGCCTGTTCTTACCTTTACAACGTCTTCAACATCGTAAATGAAGATTTTACCGTCGCCGATGTGACCTGTGTAGAGAGCCTTGACAGCGGCGTCTACTACTGCCTTTACGGGAACCTTGCAGACTACGATTTCAACTTTCATCTTAGGCAGGAGGTTACTTTCAACAGCAACACCTCTGTAGTACTCTGCCTTACCCTTCTGAGCGCCGCAGCCGAGTACCTGTGAAACTGTCATACCAGTAATGCCGAGCTTATCCATTTCTTCCTTAAGAGCTTCAAGCTTTGACTGCTTGAGAAGAATGTCAA
Source organism: Clostridiales bacterium (assembly GCA_019415925.1). GTDB lineage: Bacteria > Bacillota > Clostridia > Oscillospirales > Acutalibacteraceae > Ruminococcoides. The sequence continues at coordinate 10,829 of DXYG01000017.1, read as the reverse complement.
TCTTTGTAATCTTTACACCATCGGAAGCAACGTCATACTTGCCTGCGAGCTGTACGGGAACAGCCTGTGTAACGGGTACATCGCCCTCAACATCGAATGTTTCGTCAAGAGAAGCTGTGCCAACGCCGATGGGCATAAAGTCAGCATACGCATTAACAAGACCGTGCTCTGTAATGTCAAGACCCTTCATTTCCTCGTCCTTTGTAACACGAAGACCTACTGTATGCTTGATAAGCTGGAATACGATTACCATTGTAACGATTGTCCATGCTGCAACTGCGAGTACGCCGAGTGCCTGAATACCGAGCTGTGTGAAACCGCCGCCGTAGAAAAGACCTGTGATACCGTCCTGACCGTTGCCTGTTGCGAAAAGACCAACTGAAAGTGTACCCCACATACCGTTTACGCCGTGAACTGCAACAGCACCAACGGGGTCGTCTATCTTGAGCTTGATGTCGATAAATTCAACTGCAACTACTACGAGGATACCTGCAACAAGACCGATTATTGCAGCGCCGAGAGCGTCAACGTCAGCACAGGGAGCTGTGATTGCTACAAGACCTGCAAGCGAACCGTTGAGTGACATTGAAACGTCGGGCTTGCCGTTCTTAAGCCATGTAAAGAGCATTGTTACGCAGGTTGCAACTGCGGGAGAAATTGTCGTTGTAAGGAAAATCTGTCCGAGGTAAGCTGTGTCGCCTGCTGCTGCGCCGTTAAAGCCGTACCAGCCGAACCAGAGAATGAATACACCGAGTGCACCGAGTGTAAGGCTGTGACCGGGAATAGCGTTTACCTTACCGTTCTTGCCGTATTTACCGATACGGGGTCCGAGGATGATTGCGCCGATGATTGCTGAAATACCGCCAACCATATGAATTGCACATGAGCCTGCAAAATCAACGAATCCGAGCTGTGAAAGCCAGCCGCCGCCCCAGATCCAGTGAGCTTCAATCGGATAAACAACTGCTGAAATGACTAATGAATAGATGCAGTATGAAGCGAACTTTGTTCTTTCAGCCATTGCACCTGAAACAATTGTTGCAGTGGTAGCACAGAATACCATATTAAATACGAAGTTGTGCCAGGGGAACTCTGCAAAGTTTGTAAAGATGTCAAGGTTAGGAATACCTACCAAGCCGAACAATGCGTCTTCACCGCAAAGAAGTCCGAAACCAAGAAGCATAAATACTACTGTACCGATACAGAAGTCCATCAGGTTTTTCATTATGATGTTACCTGCGTTTTTAGCTCTTGTGAAACCTGTTTCTACCATTGCAAATCCGCACTGCATAAAGAATACGAGTGCTGCGCCGATTAGGAACCAGACGCCTTCAGTGCCGAAAATGACACTGTTTACACCATTTAATATGTCTGTCATAAAATTCTCTCCTCTTTATTTTGATATAACAAAAATGGCGTATAATCCGACAAATTCAAAATACCATTTGTCTGACGGATTACACACCATTGTGTCATCATTTTATACTATATATAATGTATAGATTTATTTAGCCGTTTTTGAAATCAAACACCGAAAAGCATTTCGCCATATGAGGGATAAGGCCAGTATTCGGAAGAAGTTTCTGTTTCCATTGAATCGCCTACTGCACGAAGCTCCTGCATAAGTGCAAATACTGTTTCTCTGTAGTATGTTGCATAAGCAAGGTTGTCGTTGCTGTATTCGCTTGCCTTGATAACAGCCTCTTCAAGCTCAGCTGTCTTTTTGCTGAAGCTTACAAGCTTTGTTGAAAGACTTTCAACAAGCTCTTCTTCAACAGAAGTAGGAATAGCGTCTGAAAGTGCCTTCTTTGCAAGAGCAGTATCTGTAAGCTCTCTTACGTATGCCGATACAGCGGGAAGGATGTTCTTCTTAGCCATATCAATCATTGTGAGTGCTTCAATGTTAATCTGCTTAGCGTAATTTTCAAGCTCGATTTCATATCTTGCCTTAACTTCTTCTTCTGAACAAATCTTGTTCTTTACAAAGAGGTCAACGTTCTTCTTGTCAATAAAGTGAGCAACTGCTTCTGGAAGTGACTTGTAGTTGCAGAGTCCTCTTCTTTCAGCTTCTTCAACCCATTCGGGAGCGTAGTTGTTGCCGTTGAAGATAATATCCTGATGCTCCGTGAATGTCTTTTTGATAAGAGCCTTAACAGCAGAATCCATATCGTCAGCGTCTTTAAGCTCATCGTAGAACTGTGAAAGCTCCTCAGCTACCATTGTGTTGAGAATGTAGTTGGGACAAGCGATGTTGAGTGAAGAACCCAAAGCTCTGAACTCAAACTTATTGCCTGTGAAAGCAAACGGTGAAGTACGGTTACGGTCTGAATTGTCCTTCATAAAGTCGGGAAGAACATCAACGCCCGTCTGCATCTTTACCTTGCCTTTGCTTACATATTCAGTATCGTTGATGATTGAATCAACAAGTGCGCCCAAATCGTCGCCGAGATACATTGAAATGATTGCAGGCGGTGCTTCGTTTGCACCAAGACGGTGGTCGTTGCCTGCTGAAGCAACTGTGATTCTGAGAAGGTCCTGATACTCGTGAACAGCCTTTACGATAGCTGCAAGGAAGAGCTGGAACTGAATGTTCTTCTCAGGCTCTTTGCCGGGGTCGAGGAGGTTTTCGCCTTTGTTAGTAGAAATTGACCAGTTGTTGTGCTTACCTGAGCCGTTAACGCCTGCGAAGGGCTTTTCGTGGAGAAGACATACAAGACCGTGCTTCTCGGCTGTTTTCTTCATAATCTCCATTGTAAGCTCGTTGTGGTCGGTTGCGATATTAGTTGTAGTAAAGATAGGTGCAAGCTCGTGCTGTGAGGGAGCAACCTCGTTGTGCTTTGTCTTTGCAAGAATACCGAGCTTCCAGAGCTCCTCGTCGAGATCTCTCATATATGCTGCAACTCTTGTCTTGATAGCACCGAAGTAATGGTCGTCAAGCTCCTGTCCCTTGGGTGCCTTTGCACCGAAAAGTGTTCTGCCTGTATAGATAAGGTCCTCTCTCTGGTCATACATTTCCTTATCAATAAGGAAGTATTCCTGCTCGGGACCGACTGTTGTTGTAACTCTTGTTACGTCCTTTTTGCCGAGGAGGTTAAGAACCTTTACAGCCTCTGTGCTGATTCTTTCCATTGAACGGAGCAGAGGAGTCTTTTTATCAAGAACCTCGCCTGTGTATGAACAGAAAGCTGTGGGAATGTAAAGTGTTCCGTCCTTAACAAATGCATAAGAGGTGGGGTCCCATGTTGTGTAGCCTCTTGCCTCGAATGTAGCACGAATGCCGCCGCTTGGGAATGACGATGCGTCCGGCTCACCCTTTACAAGCTCTTTACCCGAGAACTCCATAATAACCTGACCGTCGCCGTTGGGGCTGATAAAGCTGTCGTGCTTTTCAGCGGTTACGCCTGTCATAGGCTGGAACCAGTGGGTGTAGTGTGTACAACCCATCTCAACTGCCCAGTCCTTCATTGCAGCTGCAACTACGTTTGCAACGCTTAAATCAAGAGGTTCGCCGTTCTGGATTGTTTTCTTTAATGCCTTGTAAGTTGACTTTGGAAGTCTTTCCTGCATTTTCTGGTCGTTAAATACCATGCTGCCAAATAACTCCGGAACTTTTGCCATTTTAATTCTCTCCTATCCAGTTTTAAAAATTTGACTAAAAAACAAAAAGGACACTGTAAGCATATTGCCTACAGCGCCCTTGCTGTTGTCATTGCTGTTAGTATATTCTACTTTTCGAGATTTGTCAATAGATTTTTCTAAAAAAAATTAAAAAATGCAAGTTTTATTAAAATTCTTGCATTTATTCCGTTTTTACCCTCGTGCCGTTGCACAAAATCAACAAAACATACATTTTTATGAATGATTACTTCAAAAAAGTTGCAATTTCCTGTATTTCACCCTTGACAAACCGACGTTTCAGGTTATATAATACAGTCACACGTCGTATGTATTTTTAATCCTGCGCAAAAATGCAGGATTTTAAAACTAAAATTGCAAAGTTCAGAAATACAAAGCTTTGTGCCGACGTTTAATTCATATATTATATATATTGAATTTCCATTCGTTTTATGAACAGATTGCTTCATATATTATAGCGGCAGACGTCGCTGTTAATAAATAAAGCTGATATGTGAATTCGATCTTATATATAAACTTATTATATAAAAGAGTGTGATAGGGTTTTCAAAGGCGAAAATCAGTACTGAAATCCAACTAAAAGCTATACAGGATTTAGTATCAGTATCAGGAAAGGATGATTTTTGATGGGACAGACAGAGAACAGACAAACGCAGAACAGCGGTCTTTATTCTCCGAGGTTCGAGCACGACAACTGCGGTATAGGTGCAGTTGTAAACATTAAGGGCGTAAAGTCACACGACACCGTTGCAAACGCTCTTACAATTGTTGAAACGCTTGAACACCGTGCAGGTAAGGATGCAGAAGGCAAAACGGGCGACGGCGTAGGTATTCTGCTTCAGATTTCCCACAAGTTTTTCAAAAAAGCAGCAAAAGAAATAGGCATCAATCTCCTTTCCGAAAGAGATTATGCCGTTGGTATGTTCTTCTTTCCGCAGAACGAGCTTGCAAGAAATCAGGCTAAAAAGATGTTTGAGATTATTGCTCAGAAAGAAGGTCTTGAGGTTCTCGGCTGGAGAAACGTTCCCTCCGACACAACCGTTATCGGCAAGCGTGCGCTTGACTGTATGCCTGCAATTATGCAGTGCTTTATCAAGCGTCCTGTCGGCGTGAAGAAAGGTCTTGACTTTGACCGCAAGCTCTACGTTGCAAGACGTGTTTTTGAGCAGAGTAACGAGGACACATACGTTGTTTCGCTTTCAAGCAGAACTATTGTATATAAAGGTATGTTTCTTGTAGGCGACTTAAGAAGATTCTTCCTCGACTTGCAGGATGATGATTACGAGTCAGCAATCGCAATGGTACACTCACGTTTCTCAACCAACACAAATCCGAGCTGGCAGAGAGCTCATCCTAACAGAATGATGGTTCACAACGGTGAAATCAACACAATCAGAGGCAACGCAGACAAGATGCTTGCACGTGAAGAAACAATGCGTTCAGAGCATTTAAAGGGCGACCTTGACAAGGTTATCCCCGTTGTAAACACAGAAGGCTCTGACTCGGCAATGCTCGACAACACGCTTGAATTCCTTGTAATGAGCGGTATGGAGCTTCCGCTTGCAGTTATGATTACAATTCCCGAGCCGTGGGATAACAACGGCACAATGTCACAGAAAAAGAGAGATTTCTATCAGTACTACGCAACTATGATGGAGCCCTGGGACGGTCCTGCGTCAATCCTCTTCTCAGACGGTGACATTATGGGCGCTGTTCTCGACAGAAACGGTCTGCGCCCCTCACGTTACTACATCACAAATGACGGCAACCTCATTCTTTCTTCAGAGGTCGGCACACTTCCGATTGAGCCGTCAAAGATTGTTAAAAAGGACAGACTCCGTCCCGGTAAGATGCTCCTTGTTGACACCGTTCAGGGCAGGCTTATCGACGATGACGAGCTTAAGGAATATTACGCATCTAAACAGCCCTACGGCGAGTGGCTCGACAGCAACCTTGTAAACCTCAAGGATTTGAAAATCCCGAACGCAAAGGTTGAGGAGCACTCAAAAGAGGCAAGGAAAAGACTTCAAAAGGCATTTGGCTACACCTACGAGGAGGTTATGACCTCTATTCTGCCTATGGCTAAAAACGGCAGTGAATCAATTGCCGCAATGGGTACGGACAGTCCTCTTGCAGTTCTTTCAAACGAACCTCAGCCGCTGTTCAACTACTTTAAACAGCTTTTTGCTCAGGTTACAAACCCGCCTATTGACGCAATCCGTGAGGAAATCGTTACCTCAACAACAGTTTACATCGGTGAGGACGGCAACATTCTCGAAGAAAAGCCCGAAAACTGCAAGGTTATGAAGATTCACAACCCGATTCTCACTTCAACCGATATTCTCAAGCTCAAAAATATGAAAATCAAGGGCTTTAAGGTTGCAGTTATTCCGATACTTTACTATAAGAACACAAGACTTTCAAAGGCAGTAAAAAGACTGTTCATTGAATGTGACAAAGCATACAACGACGGTGCAAATATCCTTATCCTCTCCGACAGAGGAGTGGACGAAAACCACCTTGCTATTCCCTCTCTGCTTGCAGTTTCAGCAGTTCACCAGCACCTTGTTGCAACCAAAAAAAGAACTTCTCTTGCAGTTGTTCTCGAAAGCGGCGAGCCCAGAGAAGTTCACCACTTTGCAACACTGCTCGGCTACGGAGCAAGCGCAATCAACCCCTATCTTGCTCAGGAAACAATCCACGAGCTGATTAACGACGACCTGCTCGACAAAGACTACTATGCCGCTGTTGACGATTACAATAACGCAGTTTTACACGGAATTGTAAAAATCGCATCAAAAATGGGTATTTCAACTATCCAGTCCTATCAGGGCTCGCAGATTTTTGAGGCTATCGGTATCAGCAAGGACGTTATTGACGAGTACTTCACCGACACAGTAAGCAGAATCGGCGGTATCACAATCAAGGATATTGAGAAAAACGTGGACACGCTCCACACAGCCGCATTTGACCCGCTCGGCTTAAGCACAACAACAGAGCTTGAGTCCCGTGGCAGTCACAAGTTCAGAAGCGGCAAGGAGGAGCACCTCTACAATCCGCAGACAATTCACACTCTGCAAATGGCTACACGCACAAACGACTACGAGCTTTACAAAAAGTATTCGCATATGATTTCCGACGAAATGGATCCCGTGAGCATCAGAGGTCTGTTCGACTTCAAGTACGCCGACAAGCCTGTTCCCCTTGACGAGGTTGAAAGCGTTGATTCAATCGTAAGACGTTTCAAGACAGGCGCAATGTCATACGGCTCTATTTCGCAGGAGGCTCACGAGGCTCTCGCAATTGCAATGAACAGACTTCACGGCAAGTCAAACTCAGGCGAGGGCGGTGAAAGCCTTGAAAGACTTGAAACCAAGGGCAAGGCCGAAAACAGATGCTCGGCTATCAAGCAGGTTGCATCGGGACGTTTCGGCGTAACCTCACGCTACCTCACCTCAGCCGACGAAATTCAGATTAAAATGGCGCAGGGCGCAAAGCCCGGTGAGGGCGGTCATCTTCCGGGCAAAAAGGTTTATCCGTGGATTGCAAAGACACGTCACTCCACCCCCGGCGTATCGCTTATCTCCCCTCCGCCTCACCACGATATTTATTCAATTGAGGACCTTGCACAGCTTATTTACGACCTTAAAAACGCTAACAAGGACGCAAGAATCTCGGTTAAGCTTGTTTCCGAATGCGGCGTAGGTACTGTTGCCGCAGGTGTTGCAAAGGCAGGCGCAGGCGTAATCCTCATTTCAGGCTACGATGGCGGTACAGGTGCCGCTCCGAGAAACTCAATCTACAACGCAGGTCTGCCGTGGGAGCTCGGTCTTGCAGAGGCTCACCAGACGCTCATTATGAACGATTTGCGCAACAAGGTTGTCATTGAAACCGACGGTAAGCTTATGACAGGACGTGACGTTGCAATCGCCGCTATGCTCGGTGCTGAAGAATTTGGCTTTGCCACCGCTCCGCTTGTAACGCTCGGCTGTGCAATGATGAGAGTCTGCAACCTCGACACCTGTCCGTTCGGCGTTGCAACACAGAATCCCGAGCTTCGCAAGAGATTTATGGGCAAACCCGAATATGTTGTAAACTTTATGCTCTTTGTTGCAAACGAGCTGAGAGAATATATGTCAAAGCTCGGCGTAAGAACGGTTGACGAGCTTGTCGGCAGAATCGACCTTATCAAGCCCAAGGAAGGCATTGAGGGTAAGGCGGCTGAGGTTGACCTTTCCAACATTCTCAACTGCGACTTTGCAAACGAGAAAATCGAATACGCTAAAAAGAGCAAGTACGACTTCAAGCTTGAGGAAACTCTCGACGAGAAGGTTCTTCTTAAGGAGTTCAAGACTGCTCTTGCAAAAGGCACTAAAAAGACAATTGAAATCAGCGTAAAGAACACCGACCGTTCATTCGGTACAATCTTCGGTTCGGAAATCACCAAGAAATACTACAACACCCTTGCAGACGATACTTTCAAGGTTATCTGCAACGGTTCGGGTGGTCAGAGCTTCGGTGCATTTATCCCCAATGGTCTTACACTTGAGCTTGTCGGCGACAGCAACGACTACTTCGGCAAGGGACTTTCGGGCGGTAAGCTTGTTGTTTATCCTCCCAAGGAGTCAACCTTCGAAGCTGACGAAAATATCATCATCGGTAACGTTGCTCTCTACGGCGCAACAAGCGGCAAGGCATTCATCAACGGCGTTGCAGGCGAGCGTTTCTGCGTAAGAAACTCGGGCGCTACTGCTGTTGTTGAGGGCGTCGGCGACCACGGCTGTGAATATATGACAGGCGGCCGTGTTGTTGTTATCGGTAAAACAGGCAAAAACTTTGCCGCAGGTATGTCGGGCGGTGTTGCGTATGTTCTTGACGAGGACAGAGATTTGTACACCAAGCTCAACAAGGAAATGGTGCTCTTCTCCGAAGTAACCGAGAAGTACGAAATTCTCGAGCTTAAGGAGCTTATCGAGGAACACGTCAAGGCTACCGACTCCAAAAAGGGCAAGGAAATTCTTGCAAACTTTGAAGAATATCTGCCGAAGTTCAAGAGAATTATCCCCCACGACTACAAGAAAATGATGTCTGCTATCGCCGTAAACGAAGAAAAGGGTATGAGCAACGAGCAGGCAAGAATCGAAGCATTCTATCAGATTATCCACAACAAATAAGGAGGAGAACAGCAATGGGAAAACCAACCGGATTTATGGATTATAAGCGTGAGGACGCTCCCGCATTCTCCGTTAAAGAACGTATAAATAATTATGACGAGTTCCACACTCCCCTTTCAAAGGAGGAGCAGTCAAAGCAGGGCGCACGCTGTATGGAATGCGGCGTACCGTTCTGCCAGTCGGGAATGATGATAGGCAACGCATATTCAGGTTGCCCGCTGAACAACCTCATTCCCGAGTGGAATGACCTCATCTTTAAAAATGCCTGGGAACAGGCATATCACCGCCTTAAGCTTACAAACAACTTCCCCGAATTTACCTCACGTGTCTGCCCTGCACTCTGCGAAAAGGCTTGTACCTGCGGTGCAAACGGCGACGCTGTTACGGTAAAGGCTAACGAATACGGCATTATTGAAAACGCTTATATCGAGGGTTTTGCCGCACCTCAGCCGCCAAAGGTAAGAACAGGCAAGAAGATTGCCGTTATCGGCTCAGGCCCTTCGGGACTTGCCGCCGCTGACCAGCTCAACAGGAGAGGTCACTCGGTAACTGTTTTTGAACGCAGTGACCGAATCGGCGGACTGCTGATGTACGGTATTCCGAATATGAAGCTTGAAAAGCACGTTATCGACCGCAAGGTTGACGTTATGAAAGAGGAGGGCGTTGAGTTCAGAACGAATGTAAATGTCGGCAAGGACGTAAAAGCATCTCAGCTCTTAAAGGAATACGACAGAGTAATCCTCGCCTGCGGTGCTTCAAACCCGAGAGATATCAAAGTTCCGGGCAGAGATGCAAACGGCATTTACTTTGCAGTTGACTTCCTCAAATCAACAACAAAGTCACTGCTTGACAACGGTCTGACAGACGGAACATATATTTCTGCTAAGGGCAAAAACGTAATGGTAATCGGCGGCGGCGACACAGGCAACGACTGCGTGGGCACAAGCATAAGACATGGTGCAAAGTCGGTTTTACAGCTTGAAATGATGCCAAAGCTCCCCGACGAGAGAACAGAGGATAACCCGTGGCCGCAGTGGCCGAGAGTCTGCAAGACAGACTACGGTCAGGAAGAGGCTATCGAGGTATTCGGTCACGACCCCAGAGTTTATCAGACTACCGTCAAGGAATTTATCAAGGACAAAAACGGTAACCTCAAGAGCGCCGTACTAGTTAAGCTTACGCCCGAAAAGGACAAAAAGACAGGCAGAATGATGATGAAAGAGGTTGCAGGCTCGGAGTATAGCGTTGACGTTGAGCTTGTGCTGATTGCGGCAGGCTTCCTCGGCAGTGAAAGCTACGTTACAAAGGCATTCGGCGTTGAAACAAACGCAAGAACAAATGTTGCAACACCCGACGGCTCTTTCAGAACAAATGTTGAAAACATTTTCGCCACAGGCGATATGCGCAGAGGTCAGTCGCTTGTAGTATGGGCAATACGTGAGGGCAGAGATGTTGCAAGAGAAGTAGACGAAAGTTTAATGGGATATACAAATCTGTAAGCCTTAAATAAATCCTTATTTAATAATGTAAAAAGAACCGATTGCCTTGTGGTAAGCAAAGCAATCGGTTCTTTGCAGTACATAAGTCAATGTAAGGAATAATTTTTACCTTTCCAATAGTAAAACAAACCATAATTTGCGGCAAAGCCGCCGCAGGCAATTCGAGTGGAAAAATCGGATTGTTTGGATAAAACGGTTGCCCGAATTTTAAGTTGATATATAGGTAACGTTTAATTATTGTGTAGGGAACAACCCCTGTGTTGTTCCTATATAAGTTAGATGAATGTTAGTTAGGAACGACACAGGGGTTTCTGCCCCTTAATAAGGGGACTGAGGGGTTTTGGGCGACTGCCGTACCGTTCCCTACGGATAGAATACAAACGTTATGTTTAAAGTCGTAGGGACACGGCGTGCCGTGTCCGCAGTTGTTATCCGACTTTACCGATTAAACCGTAGTTATATAGAAAACAAACCTTTCCGTAGGGGACGGGTTCCTACACGTCCCTATGTATAAATTCTA